>QHOS01000197.1 GCA_003219415.1 Verrucomicrobiota bacterium
ATTAGCTCCATCATTTTTCACCGTTGCAGAGTTGAAACGGGCCAACCGCAGTGCTCCGCACATCAGATAAATGAACGCAATGATCCAGCATGCACGGGGGAACTCCTGCAACACGACACGGTAAACCATCAACGCGGGGGCAAGCCCGAATGACACAATATCCGCCAGAGAATCGAACTCGCGTCCAAACGAAGTCTCGTGACCACCCAAACGTGCAATCCGTCCGTCCAAAAAATCAAAAACGAACGCGCCGAGAACAAACCAAATGGCAGTGTGAAAAGCGTCACTGGCTGCATCGGGATTAGACGCCTGCAGCAGAGCGCCCTCAAGAATTTTCAGTGTGGCCGTAAAACCGCAAAACAGGTTTCCCGCCGTCATCAAATTGGGAAGGAGATAAATTTTAGATGGTTGTTCGTTCATCAGTCGGGCAGACGGGCGATGATTGTCGATCCTCCGGAAACGTGGTCGCCTGTTTTCACTAGGACTTCAGCTTCGAGCGGCAAATATAATTCCGTCCGCGAACCGAAGCGAATCATCCCGAAGCGTTCTCCCTTTTTCAATTCATCTCCAACATTTGACCAGGCCACGATGCGCCTGGCAATCGCGCCGGTCAGCTGTCTAACGACAATCGTTCCTCGCAAATTTTCGAACGCCCATGTCATCGCTTCATTTTTCTCAGGGCAACGTGGATCGCGAGCATCGAGGCAGAGACCCTCGTGATGCTTACGATAAACGATGCGTCCAGCGATCGGAGCTCGATTCGTGTGAACGTCGAAAATTGACAGGAAAATTCCTACGCGCCGCGTTTTTGTTTTTAGAACTTCCTTCTCATCCAGTTCAACGATGTCGCTCACCTTGCCATCGGCTGGAGCCACAATCAGATTCCGATCTGGCGGCACGGAACGATCCGGGTCCCGGAAAAAGGCGACGGTAAAAAGAAAAAACGCCAGAAAAATGAGCGACAACCACGCCGAAATAAACCACGTCGCTATTGCGGCTAAAGCCAAAATCAGAAGAATCCAGCGTGCTTCCAACAGGGTTTGCGCGCGCATCACAGGCCCGCATCTTCCGGGTTCAAAATCCCATGGTCAAGCAGCGAGAAAAAGAGCTCAGGAACCAGTCCTCCCGGCAGCTCTCGGCGAATACAATATCTTGAGTTTAGGCTTAGTCTTTGGCCCAATCCCTAGCGCAAGCAATCCAGAATTACCCACCAGATATTAGTTGTTCATCGGGACATTTTGGATATCATCTTACGAGGCTCTTTCCGGCCTTAATCTATGCTAAAAACCCAAGAAGAAATTCCAGTCGAAAAATCGGCTGGCGGGGGATCGACTGGAATTGACGCGGCACAAAAGTACGACGCCGCGCAAATCGATAAATTGGAAGGCCTCGAAGCGGTCCGAAAGCGGCCTGGAATGTTCATTGGCGACCCTGATGAGAGGGGTCTGCACCATTTGGTTTTCGAGGTGCTGGACAATTCCATCGACGAACATCTCGCCGGATTTTGCACAAAAATAGAAGTGACCGTCCACGTCGATGGATCGCTGTCTGTGCGCGACAATGGCCGTGGAATTCCCGTAGATATTCACCCCAAATGGAAAATGCCGGCGATCGAGTTGGTGTTAACAAATCTGCACGCCGGCGGAAAATTTGGACAAGGCGCCTACAAATATTCGGGCGGCTTGCACGGCGTAGGCGCGAAATGCACGAACGCGCTTTCGGAATGGTTCAAGGTCGAAGTGTCGCGCGACGGCAAGGTCTACCACATGGCTTTCGCCAAGGGCAAGACGACAGACAAATTGACTGTCATCGGCGAAGTCAAAAACAAAAAGACCACCGGCACACTGATCACGTTTCTTCCGGACCCGACGATTTTCACCATCACGACGGAGTTCAAATTCGAGCGTCTCGCAACGCGGTTGCGCGAACTGGCGTTTCTCAATCCCGGTCTGGAAATCACGCTTACGGATGAGCGTATCGACCCGGCCAAGATAGAAAAGTTTTTCTACAAACACGGCATCGAAGAATTTGTTAAGCAGCTCGGCGAGAACAAACAGGTCCTGCATCCGAAGCCGATCGTCATCTCGCGACAGCGCGATGAAGTGTTTCTCGACGTGGTGCTCCAATACAACGACAGCTACAACGACCAGATTTTACCTTTTGCCAACTCAATCCCGAATCCGGATGGTGGCACGCATCTGACTGGCTTCCGCACAGCGCTCACCAAGGCCGTCAATCAGTACGCGAAATCAAGCAATTTTCTCAAAGAGAAGGACCCTTCGATTTCCGGAGACGATGTGCGCGAAGGATTGATTTGTGTGCTCAGCATTAAGTTGCCCAATCCGCGCTTTGAATCGCAGACCAAGGTGAAGCTCGTCAACACGGAGATCGACGGGATCGTAAACTCAGTCGTCTACGACGGGTTGATGACTTTTTTTGATAAGAATCCGCCGGTCGCGCGGCGCATTTTCGACAAGGTGCTCACGGCAGCGCGTGCGCGTGAAGCGGCTCGAAAAGCCAGGGAAACAATTCGTAAGGGCGCTCTCACTGGTGGCGGATTGCCAGGGAAATTAGCTGATTGCTCCGAGCGCGATCCGGAACTGACTGAGCTTTACATCGTCGAAGGCGATTCAGCGGGTGGCTCCGCCAAACAGGGACGCGACCGGCGTTACCAAGCCATTCTGCCGATTCGCGGAAAATTGATAAATGTGGAAAAGGCGCGCGAGGATCAGTTCCTAAAGAACAATGAGATCCAGTCGATGATTACGGCGATCGGCGCCGGGATCGGCAAATCCAAAGAGGATGGCAACGGCAAGGACGAAGGGCGTTTCGATATCACCAAGTTGCGCTACGGCCGGATTATTATCATGACAGACGCGGACGTCGATGGATCGCACATTCGCACCCTGTTGCTTACCTTCTTCTTCCGGCAAATGACCGAGCTGGTGCGTGCGGGGAGGATTTACATCGCGCAGCCACCCCTGTACCAAATCAAACGGAAGAAACGCGAAGAGTATGTCGATGACGATGCCCGGCTAAACAAAATCCTGATTTCTCTCGGCGCAGAGGACGTGCGATTGAGAAATCTGGCCGACGATAAGGAAATCCCGGCCGCACAACTGAAGGACATTCTCGAATCTCTCGAGAAACTTGCGAAGTTAAGCGAAGCCGTGCGCCGCCATGGCGGCGACTTCGAAACTTATCTTGCTGAACGAAACGCGAAGTCGGGCAAGCTTCCAACGTATCTGGTAAAAGTGCGCGAGGGAAACGAAGAGACCGTGCACTATTTTCACGACGAAAACGCGGTGCGCAGATTTCATCAAGAGAATCTGGACCTGAATCTCTTCGACACCGAGCCTGGCCAGGAATTGCTTCCGCTGAGCGAAGCGCCAGTGCGGACAGACGGGAGTCGCAGACGCGGCAGACTGGTAGAGCTGCACGAATCGGCTGCGATCGAAAAAATTATAGCCGAATTGGCCCGCAAAGGTTTGAAAATCGCCCATTACGCGACCAGCGATCAGCCGATCTTTGAATTGATCGAAGGCGAAGGCGAAAAAGCGGTTTTGCATCCGCTGTTTTCAATTCCGGAAATCCTGGGGAAGATTTTGGAGATTGGCCGCCGCGGAGTGCAGATCAAGCGTTTCAAAGGTCTCGGTGAAATGAACGCCAAAGAATTGTTCGAGACCACAATGAATCCGGAGAAACGCAAACTCCTGAAGGTGGACCTGAACGACGATAACGCCGTCGATGCCGATAAAATGTTCACGATTCTGATGGGTGATGTCGTCGAGCCGCGCCGGCAATTCATTGAAGACAACGCGCTGAATGTGCGCAATCTCGACGTGTAAGTTCCAAGATGGGAGGCCTGTTTCACAAACTACGCCATCCGCGACGCTGTTACGTTGTCTGCACAATTCCGCGTTCGGGTAGCAATTTGTTGACGGATGGCTTGCGCGCCACGCGCCAGGCGGGCATGCCGAAACAATTCTTCCTCCCAAAATCCGAAGGCCGCTACGGAGCCGAGCTCGGACTGGATCCAAATGCTGATTATCCGGGTTACGTGAGCGGCATGGTCAACACGAAAACCACTCACAATGAAGTGTTCGGTTTTAAACTAATGAGCTGGTATCTGGACGATTTCCTTGCTCGACTGCGAGGTACTCATGCTTTTGGCGACGCAGCGACTGATGATCTCACAATGTTGCAAAATGCCTTCCCACGCCTTCGCTTTGTGCACATCGTCCGGCGCCACAAATTGCGGCAAGCATTGTCGACAGCTCGAGCTCTTCAGACCGGTCTTTGGAAAGTGCAGCAGGGAAAAGCCGCCGTACGAGAACCGCAATTCGATGCGCAGTTGATCGAGCAGTCTCTAAGAGAGGCCGAGCGACAGGAAAATATTTGGTACACATTTTTTCAGCGAATCGGCATTGCTCCCTTCCAGGTCGAGTACGAAGAACTATGCCGGAATTATGAGGCAACCATCCGAGGTGTGCTGGATTTTTTGAAAATCCCGCTGGCGCGCGACGCGCGGATCGGTCCTCCCGTAACAATTAGACAGGCTGACGAAATCTCCCGAATTTGGGAAGAGCGCTTCCTTACGGAGCGTCCTTCCGCGTACTTGCCAGCTCATGGATAAATCCAAACGTCATGCTTAATCCAAACGAGAAAATTGAACCGATAAATGTAGCCGAAGAAGTATCGAGGTCCTTCCTCGATTATTCGATGTCGGTCATTATCTCGCGCGCGTTGCCGGACGCACGCGACGGACTCAAGCCGTCACAGCGCAGAATTCTCTACGCGATGCACGATCTCTCTCTTTTTCCGGGACGACAGCATCGCAAATGCGCGAAGATTTGCGGTGACACAAGCGGAAATTATCACCCGCACGGCGAAGCGGTGATCTATCCCACGCTGGTCCACATGGCCCAGCCGTGGGCGATGCGTGAAACGCTCGTTAACGGTCAGGGTAACTTCGGCTCCGTCGAAGGCGATCCCCCGGCGGCGATGCGTTACACCGAAGCGCGCATGACGCATCTCGGCGCCGCGCTGATGACCGACATGGAAAAGGACACCGTCGATTTCGTCCCAAATTATGACGAAACACGCACCGAGCCGACGGTTTTCCCAGCTGCCTTTCCAAATCTGCTCGTTAATGGCGGAACCGGCATCGCCGTGGGCATGGCGACCAATATTCCGCCGCACAATCTCAGCGAAGTGATTGATGGAGTCTGTGCGCAAATCGACAATCCCGAAATCACGCTCGAGGAGCTGATGAAACATGTAAAAGGGCCGGACTTCCCGACCGGCTGCGTCATCTGCGGCGTTTCGGGAATCAAACAATATCTCGAGACCGGACGAGGCAGTATGAAGGTGCGCGGCAAGGCCGGCATCGAAGAGCTCAAAGGCGGCAAAGAACAAATCGTCATCACTGAAATTCCGTACAACGTCAATCGCGCAACCCTCGTCGAACGCATCGCATCGCTGGTAAACGGCAAAGTGCTGACAGACATTAGCGCTGTTCGCGACGAGTCAGATGAAAATACGCGGGTTGTTATCGAGCTGAAACGCGACGGCAATCCAAAGGTCGTGATCAACAATCTCTACAAGCACACCGCGATGGAAAGCTCCTTCGCGGTCATCATGCTGGCGATTGATCACGGACGGCCCAAACTGCTTTCTCTCAAGGAAGCGAACGCCTGCTATATCGAGCATCGGCGCGATGTTGTGCTGCGCCGCACTCGCTTTGAGTTGCGTAAAGCGGAGGAGCGCGCCGAAACGCTCGAGGGTTACCTCATTGCGCTCGCTAATCTCGACGAATTTCTCCGAATTATTCGCGGATCCGCCAGTCGCGATGAAGCCCGAGTAAAATTGCTGGCCTTCGAATTCACCAAGCGTCAGGTCGAGCAGATCGGCATATTGATTCGCAGTGAGGCCCGCCTGACAAATGGCCGTTATGCCTTCAGCGAACATCAGGCTGACGAAATCCTTAATCTTCGGCTGTATCAGCTCACGGGGCTCGAGCGAGAAAAGATCGACAAGGAGTACAAGGAACTACTCGAATCGATCAAAGACCTTCGCGACATCCTGGCCAAAGAGCAGCGTGTCTTCACGATTATTAAAAAGGAGCTCCGTGAAATTCGCGACAAACACGGTTCGCCGCGCCTGACCGAGCTCGCTCCTGATCAAGCAGAGATCAACATGGAGGATCTCATCGTAAACGAGGGTTGCATCATCAGCATTACTCATGGGGGCTTTATCAAACGCACGGCTGTGAGCGCGTTTCGTGCGCAGCGGCGCGGAGGCAAGGGCGTGATCGGTATGCAAACGCGCGAAGGCGCCACCGAAGAAGAGGAAGGCGATTTCGTGGAACATCTTTTTACCGCGACCACTCACGATTACCTGATGTTTTTCACCGCGGCCGGACGCGCTTATGTGGAAAAAGTTTACGAAATCCCCGAGATGGGCCGCGCCGCCAAGGGCCGCTCCATCGTGAATATTCTCGAGCTTAAGCCCGATGAAAAAATCGCTGCGACGATCCGGATTCAATCCAAAAAATCCGGAACGGGACCAAGCGCTGTCGATCAGACCTGGGACGAAAATCTCCACATTATGTTCGCAACGCAGTCCGGCATTGTTAAGAAATCGAACCTCTCCGATTACGCGAATGTTCGCCGTGGCGGAATCATCGCCATCCAGATCGAGGAAGGCGACAGGTTGATTGACGCAAAGTTAACGAATGGCAATAACGAGATCGTGCTCATCACCAAGGATGGAATGAGCTTGCGATTTCACGAAGAAAAACTGCGCGATCAGGGCCGCAACACAGTCGGCGTCTGGGGCATTCGCCCCGGGAAAGGCGATCACGTGGTGGCCAGCGCCATTGTCGACCCAAATTCCATGCTGCTGGTCGCGGGCGAAAATGGAATTGGCAAACGCACGTCGTTCGAAGATTACAGGCGGCAATCGCGCGGCGGGAAAGGCATCATTACCATGAAAACTGGTGAGAAAACCGGCGACGTCGTTGGCGCGCTCACTGTCCGCGAGACTGATGAAATCATGCTCATCACCAACAAAGGCCAGATGGTACGCACGCGGGTCAAAGAAATTCGCGAAACCGGTCGAAACACGATGGGTGTAAAACTGATGGATCTCCGCAACGCCGAAAAGCTTCAGGCGATTGCGCCAGTCGTCAGCCTGGCGGAAGAAGAAGCCCAAACCGCCGAGGACCCGGCAGAAAAATCGTAAACCGATTTCGTGAATCTTGTAGCCACCGGTTCGCCGCAGGACGAATCCGTCCAGTGTGCGGCCCTGTGGTCGGTCCGCTTCGGCAATGCTTGCACATCAGGACGGAACGGCCCACCCACAGGGCCGTGGCTACAAAAGCCAGCACCCGTCACTTCTAGCTGCCGGATTCCACCGAATCAGTAGCCGCCACCCATGCGGTGCGTAGTTGTGGTAGTTGTTTGACCGACCGGCTGCGGGGGCGCCGTTGTGACAGTCGTTTGGCGGGTTGTGGTGCTAGTCGTCTCGGGCTCACTCGAACAAGAGACCAGCATCAAAGCGAGAACGGAAAACGCCGAACCAAGTATAATTGCTTTTTTCATAGCGTGAATTGTTTCTTCAACAAACGATTCGTCGCAGGTCGCATCGCCAGACGTATTTAGAACCAAGAATTCTTCCTTTTTGCAACGTGTAGAATCAGTTACTATTCGCAACGTGCGTCATACGGGCCGAGCTTTGATTCTCGTTATCGCGCCAGCCCTCAACTTCTGTGCGTTGGGAATCGCAGCTCCCGGTGATTGGCCCAAAGATTACGTCGTCAAGGAAAATTCGGAATCTCCCGATGGTCACTACGCCGTGCTAGTCCAATCGATGGACGCCGCAACCGGCCAGGAGGAAAACGAGAGCGGCGTGTACCTCGCCGACGTAAAGAGCAACACCACGATGGGAAACATGGACAAAGTCGATTATTTCGAACATCAAAACCATCGCGGTTTGGAAGTCTTTTGGGCACCGGATTCCAGCTATTGCGTCGTCGAGAACGACGGACGCTACGGCGCCGATACGATCTCAATCCTCGAAATAAAAGACTCGACCTTCGTTCAAACCGAGATCGGCGAACGGATCCAAAAATCACTCGATGGCGCGATGAAGAAACAAGTGCACGATTCTGAGATGTCGGGATATGTCTCCCCGTTTTTTCGATTGGGGACCGATCGGAAGGTTCGTGTGCGCGCGCTGTCTGAAAATAATCCGAAGCAATTCGACAATGTGAAGACTTACTACGCGCTGTTTCAAGGGACATATGATGTTGCTGCCAAAAAATGGACGGTGATAGACGCGCATTCGATTACCGCCGAACAGAGTGCCGCGTTGGACTGGGGATATCAAAAACCGGACTTCGAGAACACGACCTTCGCTAACGAGGATGAAAGAGCCAAATCGGTGGACGAACAAATGAACCAGGTCTATCAAGCCGCTAAGTTCATCTTACCGCCTGTGCGTTTTGCCAAAGTAAAGCAGGAGCAAACCGAGTGGCTAAAAAAGCGCGATGCCGCTGGCTCAATCGGCGAAAAATGCAAGTTGATGGAAGCGAGAATCAGAGCGTTACAAGATCTGCTTTGGTGATGCTAGAACTCATTTCGTAAATGGCGCTGTCATGTTGAGCGAAGCGAAACATCTCTGTGTAGCTTCGTTGTTGGATCGATGCAGATTTGATCCGAGATTCTTCGCTCCGCTCAGAATGACATTTTGAAGTGATTTTTAGTCCAACTTGACCTTTGCGCGTCGTTTCTTTAGCTCGCCGCGCTTGCGTTTTGATTCCAGAATCTTCCGTTTCAGCGCGCCTGGCCGCGGCGATTTTCTTCGCCGCTCCTTTTCGCGCTTCGCGATCTCGGCCATACGGCATTCTTCTCGAGCGCTCTCAATCGCATCCAGTATTCGTTCGCGGGCCAGCTTGCGGTTCACTGCTTGCGAGCGCGAATTCTGCACTGTCACGCTCATGCCACTTGGCCTGTGACGGAGCGTTACAGCGGTTGCTACTTTGTTTACGTTTTGACCTCCCGGCCCACTTGATCGCGCAAAGGTTTCCTCAAAGTCGGACGCCCGAATGCCTAGGCGTTCCATTCGCTCGGCTAGCGCGTCTTTCGACATTACTCCGCTACTCCGCCTTAACTTCTGGAATGTTCTCTCGTCCGTAGCGAAGAACGCGTGCCATCCAGATCAATTCATTCAGGAATTTGTCGAGGCGCCGCACATAACTTTGATCGAGCAAATTTCCCTGCTCATCGAAAAGATTTTGCACGTTTCCAAAATTCACGTCCCAAAAGATCGTTACCAGGCCAAGCTCGCGCATGACCGGCAGCAGACCCTCAATCACACGCGCGCCGCCAAACAGACCCACCGAGACTCCGCAGATCCCCACGGCTTTGTGAATGTACTCCTCGAGATTCATGTCGAGGGCGTGCTTCAGAAGGCCGGGGTAACCATGATTATATTCCGGAGTTACTATAATGAGTGCGTCGCAACGCTGGATGGTCGCTGAGAATTTTGGGTCTTTCATTTGCTCGCCTGCGTCATCGAGTTTCATAGGAAGCTCGCACACGTCGATCAGCTCGGTCTCTATATCCGCACGTCTCTTTGTTTGCTCAAAAACGAAGCGCGCAGCGTGTTCGCTTCTCCGTCCCCGACGAGCAGTCCCAAGAATCACCGGAATAAAAAGCGGGCGTTCCATTTCTGGATGGTAATTGGTGATTCGCCAATCGTGAATCGTTTTCCGATGTAACAATTCAACGATTTAACGATTTACATCCCCGAAGGAGAATTGCCGATGGCCGGACTCGAACCGGCACGGGCCTTTTAAGCCCAACGGATTTTAAATCCGTTGTGTTACCTAGCGATATACTCGCTAGTTGACAACTGCTTGACAAATAGCGCGATATGAATGTCGCCGTCTGCTTCCACTTTTGCATCAACGACGTGCCCCGTAAAAGCGTACCACTTTTGTTCAGACGGCATTCGCGCTTCTGTGTATCTCGTCAAATCTACATCCGGCCCTAACCCTTCCCATGCGTAGATCTGCGACGGTGTCACCGGTTGAATCGCGGATTTATCCGATGGGACAGGCGTAAGATCGGTCTTAGCAACCCAGCTATTTTTGCCGTGAAACCCGATACACTCACACGGCGAAACAAACGTTACTTCTGGCGCTGTCGATTTGGCGAATATCGACGCAACGACAAACGCGAATAGAGCGAACAGTGCGCGTCTCACGGCGCGTCTTTAACAGCCAATGTGCTCGCGGGAAAGAGCTAACCGCCAGTCCCGCGCCAGAATCGCGCCTAGATCGTTTTTGATTGCCGGATGGCAAAATGATCCGGCAGCATGCCATCGAGCAGTACCCCCGCAGTTATTCCGAGCATGTGTTTACCGAAATCACCGATGCCTCTAATTGAAGGCTCGTCCACCTACTGAACATCACGGGAGGACACATGCTGGTCAGCGGACAACACCTATTCGCCGACGCAGTCTGGGCGGCTCATGGCATTGAAATCAAGACCGCGATAGTTGCGTTACTGGTTGGGATCCTCGTCGGCATCACCGGCATGGGCGGCGGTGCGCTGATGACTCCCGCCCTGATATTCCTCGGCGTGGGCCATGCCTCGTCCGTTGTCACCGCCGACCTTACCGCCGCTGCAATCTACAAGACGGGTGGCGCCGTTGTGCATTGGCGGGAAGGGTCCCCAAATGTCCGGCTCGCCGCGTTCCTCATCTGCGGCTCAGTGCCAATGGCCTTCCTCGGACCACACCTGGTGCGCTGGATCAGTCCGAAGATCAACATCGATACGTTTTTGACGCTATGCATCGGTTTCGCCCTCTTGTTAGCAGCGATAACCTATGCGTTGCGACTCTACGTCCAGCTGCGACGCAGGGCGAAAGGTCTCGGCCGCGGCGGCAACGATCGCATCGTGCGTCCAGTGCCCACGATCCTAGTCGGCGCGCTTGGCGGACTGCTGGTGGGCGTTACCTCGGTCGGCTCTGGATCGGTTCGGTGCTGAGGCAGCATCTAACACTTGGAACGGCCTTATTGATGAAGTAGCGATCTGGATAGGCAGAAATGACCTAACTATTTCCGAAGTGCGACAACTTTACAATAATGGCGCTGGCTTGCCGTTCAGTTCATTCCATTAATCTTTCCCCCTCACGTCACTCGCAGTTCAGAGCTTTCCGGTGATTGCATCCGACACTAGGTATGCGATGTCAAAAAAAGCCTTGTGAATAGTCAACCGGCAGCGGCATGAACGAAGACGGCATAAGCATCTAACGAGAATCCAGATTGTTCGGCCATCCTCGTCCACGCTTGCGACACAGCCCAACTCCAACCCGCTTTGCTGAAGTGCAGCAAAGGACATGGCCGCCCCGATAGGTGCGGGCGCCCCGCTCATGGCACCTTGATTCAAATCTCAATCGCCATTCCGCTTTTCTCGGAACTTCGTCGCTTCGGCTCCGTAGAACGAGGTGAGAAATGCACAACGAAAGGGAGGAAAATTCGATAACTAGGCCAAGAGAGACTGAAAGGCTTAATGGTGAACTGGAAATCGACTACCAGCGCAATAGGGTGATGTTTCATCCGAACGCGCTGCGGGAGTTTACGTTTAGCTTACCGCTCACGCCGTCGGACGTCGATGTCGTCCGGAGTCTAGCGCAGATTACTCGAAAACTGGAAACGCACAGTTTCCGCAACTACAGCGGCGGAAATCAAGCTGCCGCTTGTGACGATTAAGCGAACGACCCCATTCGGAAATAAGTTCAGTGTGTTTGCCACGACACCTGCCGTGGTTTATTTTCGGCCGGAGCGCCCACCTATTCAACGACTGATTTGAAGCAAGCAGCGCAACGGTGCCATGTTCCCGCTAGCTCGGATGGATGTTCAAGGCTGGGAGCCGAATAATTTCAAAAATTCACAGTAACTTGATTAGAGCAGTTACCTGTGCCCGTCTGGCATACCTTGTAAATATACGTGGCATGACCGCGGCCATTGGGGGCATCAGTGTAGAAACCGTTGTTAGGAACCGTTACGATCAACACGCCGTTGCGGTAAATGTCGATTCCACTTGAAGTCGCTCCGGTCCATGAGAGGTCTACCCTTTGTTGACCCTGCACTTTGTAGCCAAGGGCGCTGAGTGTGATCTGGCCCGGCGTGGGAGTAGGCGTAGCAGTGGGAGTCACAGTCGGGGTCGGAGTTGGTGTAAGTGTAGGCGTCGGAGTAGCAGTTGGTGTGGGTGTAGGTGTTGCGGTCGGAGTTGCCGTCGGTGTAGGAGTTGATGTTGCCGTAGGCGTCGGGTTGGGGGTGGGGGTCGGACTGGCACATGCAGTTGAAAACGACTCAAACGGTAAACCGGCGCCTTCATTGTAAAGCAAGGCGACTTCCGTATCTGTCATGTCGTTTTTACCAATCCAGATTGCCACTTCGTCAATCAATCCGTTCCATGTATTTGAAGCCGCTTCCGCGCCTACCTGAAACACGCCTGTACCGTCGCCAAATATTGGACCGGCAAAGGCAGTCGTAGCGAACGCCCCACCATCGACCGAAATCTTTAGCACTGTTCCGTTCCATCCACCGACTACGAAGTGCCAGTTGGTATCCGTAAGCACCGGACCGTTGACAGAGGCTCCGGTCGTACTGCCGTTTTGCATGACCAGAAATTCAAATCTGCTTCCGCTACCGTCAGATTGCCTGAACAACAACCATGACGCATGAGGAAGAACGAATTTGCCAGCAATACCGGCATCGTATCCGTATGTTGTGACCGCAGATTTTACCCACGCGCTGACGAATATGTGGTTTGTTCCAGGCTCGAAATCCGTAGAATTGCCGAAGAGTCCGAGGTACGGTCCAGAAAATCCGCCTGTCCAGACGCGAGCTCCGTTGATTTTTCCGGTGCTGCTGCCAATTGTTCCGCTCTGACTTAAACCGCGTCCATTACCGGAAGCATCCACGGCACCTCCACTAGCTTCATCCAGTTTGTAGTAGGCATACATCCCTGTTGTCAGGTCGCACGTGCCTGTGGTAAGACCCAGTAGGACGTTCTGCCCTTCTGCTGTGTTGGCTCCGGGATAGCCGCCTTCAGGCGGCGGACTGACCGCTTGCGCGTTTTGGACAAGCACAAAGCAGCTGAGTGCAAATGTGATTAGAACTGGTGGAATACTTTTCATCTCCCGGAGTTTCAGAAGAATCCCGGCAGCTTGTCGATTCAATTCGCCGCAAGCGCGAATCAACGGGTCGGGTTCCACAAACGCCTAGTGTTCGGGATCTATTTCCTAATAGCGCGACCTTTCTGCTCGGCGCGAGTCACATTTAAGTCACACAATTGTTCGGCAGAAGTTTCTTGTGCGCTTGCGGAAAGCAGTGGAAAACGGCTGGGTGAAAACCATTTCAAAAACGCGACCTGGCAACGTTACGCCCTTTGTTCTTGAAGGCTGCTGGGCGCTCGATCACCTTGATTAAGCAACGATGCGATGGCTTAGCAAGGTAGCGAAGCGAAAACAAGTGGGGGTCGCCGATGTCATCTACGAAGCTATCGAGTCATTCGTCGCCAAATGCGAGGCTGAGGCCGAACTCGAAACGAAAATCATCAATTTTCCGACGTCGCTACACAATCCCACCCGACACGCCGGATACCTCAGACGCATTCTATCGCGATCCCGTGAAGCGGGGCGAAGGCAGCCAAATTGTAGCAGGAAAGTAGCAACAGCAAATGGCTGGCCCACGGGTTCGACTCGCAACTCAAGATTTCCGGCGCGTCGGAAAGATTGAATTGTACAGATGGCTAAATCGCATTATGATCGTCTGAAGCAATGCGCCGAAAGATTACGAACGAAACGTGGGAGCAGATTAAGACCGCCTACGCAGCCGGGATTGGCCTCCGCGAAATTGCTCGCAAAATGGAGATTCCAGAGGGAAGCGTTTTGGCTCACGCGAAGCGTCACGGCTGGACCTAACAGATTCAGGTCGCCACGCAGCAGCAATCATATGCAGTCACCCTAGTGCAATCAGTGCCCCAATCCTTAGTAGCCATACTGAACGAGCGTAAAGAGCGAACCAGGCTCGGCCTGAGCAAGTTCACCGCGGAAGCTGCCGAACAAGCGGCAGAGCATCGAGACAAACTGGGGATTGCCGGAAAGGTGAAAGACGTGGCAGATGTCCATAAAACGCTCTGGCCTAATCAACCGGAGACTAATCAGACCCTTAATCTCGGCGTACTGATTGGGACAACGCGACCGACGCCACCGGAGCGTATCGAATTCGAGAAGGCTTAGAACGCACGAGGTTTGCGCTACAACGCGTTTTGTTTCCCCGAGAGTGTCCCAGGGATAGCGGGCACGTAATTGACCACCACTGTCTCAAAAAGCGCGGAAAAAAATGATCGCATTTCTTGTCCCTGAGCAATCAATTGCAATTAGCCGATGCAATTACGGGGCTGCAATTGCGCTTAGAATGGACGAACGAAAGCCAGTCACTTGTCGAATACTTGTCAAATAGACTTCGTTTCGATGCGGTTTGTTTCGGAATCGTGCGCAATCGATTCAACCAGAGTTTTGATCGATTTTCCTTCGTAAAACCGCATTTCAGAGGTGCCGATGGCCGGACTCGAACCGGCACGGGCCTTTTAAGCCCAACGGATTTTAAGTCCGTTGCGTCTGCCATTTCGCCACATCGGCGTCTTGCGTTGGCCTTGAGTCTAAGCGGTTTGTGCATCGGACGAAAATAAATTTCGCAGTTACTGGGTCACATCGGAGCGATGCAGGACGCTAGCGAAGCGATTCCGAATCTCAAGCCGGTGACGTTTCACTACAAGACCGACAAGAACGACACGCCGCAATTTGGCTTGATCGCTGAAGAAGTGGCAAAGGTAAATCCCAATCTGGTCGTCCGTGATAAGAATGGTGAAATCTACACCATGCGGTACGACGCAGTAAACGCCATGTTACTCAACGAGTTTCTAAAAGAACATGGCAAGGTTGAGGAGTAGGATCACCGGCTACGGGAACAAGGAGCGATCATAGCCAAACAGCAGAAGCAAATTGAAGCTCTTACTGCAGGCTTCCAAAAAGTGAGCGACCAGCTCGAACTGAGCAAACCCGTGCCCGAAATAGTGCGTAACAATCAGTAACGCAGCGCACGTTGAAACATTGCCCCCAGGCATTACCCCGGTCATTTACCGTTCAACAATCAAAAACGATTCCGGCACAATCCGCCTTCAACGGACTTGAAAAGAAGGCTTGAACTTCTGTTCCCAAATCTTGTAAAAGGCTCAAAACGCCTGCTGTAGCCAACCGCTGCTGGCCGAAACCAAATGACAATCCTTCAGTTGTGCTCGCCTTCCAATTCAACTCTCAAGTCGTGAACGATGAAAAGAACAGCAAAAAAAAATAACCGGTTTGGGTTCGGCTGGATGCCGGACCTTCCCGATAACCGCGATCACCTTTACTCTGCGCCGCTGGCGAAGCTGCGTGTGCTTCCCACCAAGGCTGATCTTCGCAGACATTGCCCGCGGGTTTACAACCAGGGAGACATCGGTTCCTGCACGGCGAATGCAATCGCAGCGGCTATCGAGTTCGATCGCAAGAAGCAAAAATTGCGCGACTTCATCCCATCGCGTCTCTTCATCTATTACAACGAGCGAAGCATTGAGCGCAGCGTGCCGCTCGATAACGGCGCGCAGATTCGCGACGGCATAAAAAGTGTCGCTAAACAAGGCGCTTGCCCGGAGACCGAGTGGTCCTACGACGATACTCCCGCCGATTCAAACACCAATCTCTGGCCTCCCGGCGCCAAGCCGAGGCAGAAACCGCCATCGTCTTGTTACAAAGATGCAAAGAAATTCCGCGCGGTGAGTTATCAACGAGTTGATCGGACGCTTTCGCAGATGAAAGGCTGTCTCGCAGACGGTTTCCCATTCGTTTTTGGCTTTACCGTTTACGACAGCTTCGAGAGCGCGGAGGTCGCCAGGACTGGCGTGCTGCAAATGCCCAAGCCAAGAGAAGGAGTCGTCGGCGGCCATGCCGTCCTTGCAGTCGGTTACGACGATAAGACCGAGCGCTTCGTGGTGCGCAATTCATGGGGCTCGAGCTGGGGCAAAAGAGGCTATTTCACCATGCCTTACTCTTATTTGCTCACCGACAATCTTTCAGACGACTTTTGGACGATTCGCCTGGTACATTAACCTAACCTCTCAATAACATGCCGAAGTATTGGATGATCAATGATAGGAGCCAGGGTGGCGTCGGACCTGACGTCAATTTCGATGGCGTTACATACTGGGTCAGCGACAAGCAACCGCTGACAGACATCAAGAATTGGCGTCAAGTCACTAGCCCCAATTTCCAGAAGCTTCTGGTCGCGGCGGCGGATAAGTTTCCTGCGCATGACCAGGCAGAGAACGAGAAACAAAGTCACGTCACGATTCTCGTTCATGGTTTTAATCAAACGTTTGCAAAGGCCGCTCGATTTTATCAGGACCTTTGTGGGAGACTTTTTGACGGTCCCGAGAGCCTCGGCCTCTGCATTCTTTACGACTGGCCATCGCGCGGCAGCACCCTCGGTTATGAGCCTGATCGTTCGCATGCGCGCCTGTGCGCTCAAGACTTAACAGATGTGTTAAGCAAATTGTTTGATTGGCTGGTCCAGAAACAGGACGCTACCATTAAGAATCCTGCGAAAGCTTGTAAGGCCAAGGTGTCCCTGATCTCTCATAGCATGGGAAATTATGTGGTGCAGAAAGCAATGGCTGCGGCGTGGACACGTAAGAATCAGCCTTTGCTCGTTAGTCTCATCAATCAGCTCCTTATGGTTGCAGCCGATGTGGACAGCGACTTGTTTGACATGGGCGCGCCTGATAACAACGATGGCAATGCCGTGGCTAATCTCACCTACCGGATTACGGCGCTTTACAGCGGACGCGACACTGTCCTGGGCGCATCTGCCGGTCTGAAACATTTCGGCATGCGCCGCCTTGGTCGTAGCGGCCTCTCAACTCGTCCGCCTTTGGCGGATCCATCTTCGCCGACGGACAATGTCTGGGACGTGGATTGCTCGAGCTTCTTCAAGTCGGACGTGGGAGACATTCACGGCGCGTATTTCCTCGCGGACGGCACCATCGATCTAATGCGCCACGTGTTGCGCGGGCTCGATCGCGGGGTGCTTGAAACCCTTGGATATACCAAAGGCTCCGCCTGGCCCTGAACACTGAGTGAAGGCGAATGCGTCCGGTCAAGCGTAAATTAAAGTCGCGAAAGGCAGCTACACGGCGTTCGCCGCAAAAAGCTCCGAAGCGGACGAAAGCTGCATCTCGAAAATCCCAGTCGAAGCCGCCGAGAAAGATCGCCGCAGTGCGACCGTTACCTGCGCAGCCTGAGGAGATTCTTTTTCGTGTAGAGGGAAAAATGTCCACCTTTGGAGGACCGCACGATCTCGGGATGGCTGCGAACGAAGACCTTGCCCTCTTTAGCAAGGCCGATCTTCAAAACCCGAAATATACATACTTGTTTCTGCCGGCGTCACCGCCTGGGACAAGCGGGCTTGGCCGCCGACTCAACCCCGATCAATACTACTTTGCCTGTCGTTGGGATTATGCCGCAACACCGAAGGAGTTTTTGCGCCGCGCCCTTGCGCGGGTCGAGAATCCCGCGAACGGTCGCGCCGCGGATGCACGCCCGGTTGACTGGGGACCGCATCCTTCAACCGGACGTGTGGCAGACTTGTCACCAGGACTGGCAGCTGCCCTCGGACTAAACACTGACGATATTGTTAGGATAACCATTTCAGCGCGCCGAGCCATACCGGTAAAGCCCACGCTAACGATGAAACGGGTGGGTCATGGCAGTAGTAATCCTCATGCAAAACCGGTAATCAAACAGTTCATTCAGAGTCCGAATCATTCATGCCGTAATGGAGCGAGGATCGAGAAGATTGTCTTACACTGCACCGAGGCTTCACTTGCGGGCACGATCGAAGAGTTCCAAAAATCAGGCGGCCGCCAAGTCTCGGCGCATTACGTCATTGATCGAAACGGCGACATTTACCAAATGGTGAGCGATACCGATCGTGCCAATCATTGTATGGGCACAAATGAAAGTTCCATCGGCATCGAACACGTCGGCACTGAAACTGACTCTCTCGCCACGCCGCAAGCGGCCGCTTCCGCAGCCCTTATTCGTTGGTTGCTTGAGCAATACCATATTCCACCGACGAACATCTTCGGCCATGATTTCACGCCAGGTTATTGTCGGCCGGGTGGAACCAGTTGCCCTGACAAGCTTTTCGGCGCGACGCATGACCAACAGACGATCGCTGCCTGGGTGAAAGCCAATGTGTGAGGAGACTCTACCTCTATCTCTGTTGTGCAGAGCGGTTGTTCGAGCAGGGCCAGCAGAATAAGTAGGAATATGAAGACTAGCCTTCCTGGATCACCGGCTCTGCCTCTTCTCCTTTTCGGAAAATCATCCACACGCCTGCGAGCACCAGGCATCCGCCAAGGAGTGACCACAGGGAAAATGTCTCGCCGCCCAATGCCCAGCCCAACGCCACTGCGCCAGGCGGCGTGATGAGCGAGATCGCTTGTAGCCGAGCGACAGTCATCCGTGGCAATAACCAGTAAAGAAGCAAAAAGGTGAGCGCCGAGCCGATCACCGCCAGATAAAGCAGGCAAAAAATCGAGACCGTATTCCAATGAAACTTTAACGGATTTCCTTCCACTATGACTCCGATCAAGAGCAACGGCGCTGCGCCGAAAATCATTTGCCAAGCAGCAATCATCGCCGGAGCAAGCCGCATGTTGCGCGATTTTAGCAGCACGTTCGAAAAAGCTGCGCTGGCAGCTCCAACTATGATGCCAAGTCCGCCCCAAAAAGCCATCAAGCCGTTGAAGCCGAGAAGACGTTCACAGATAATCGCCACGCCACCGAGCGCGAGGAGTGCACCGAGAAGTTTGTGCAGTTGTAATGGTTCGTCGGGAAGCATTAGATGCGCAGAGAGCATGCCGAAGATCGGGATCGTCGCCTGCAACACCGCTGCCAGACCGGATGAAACGTGGAGCTCGCCCCAGAAAAGGAGACCGTAATTTACGGCAAACATCAAAACGCCGGTAAAAGCCAGCAACAGGTAATCGAATCCGCGCTGCGGTAACAAGCCCACGCGTCCGGCGGACACAGCAAAAAGAACGACAATTGCGATGAGAAAACGAATACCCGCATAAGAAATAGGCGGCAGATCGCGCAACCCAATCTTGATAACCAGCCACGTTGAGCTCCAGACGACGCAAAGCGTGAGCCATGCCACTGGCACGCCCCATCGACGCGCCCAACGCAAGTCCGGCTCGGACCGGTCGCGCCCTACCACGCCAACGGATGTGCTTTTCACCTTCATCTGCGCTCGACCATCGCGCTTTGATTCCGATTCGTAAAGTCAGGTGCAGCGCTACGGAGCATTGATGATTGATACTCCGTGTCTGGCCCCAACGACACGGCTGGATATAGCCCCAAAGTCCTATAGACACAGGTCTCGTGGTCAGCTAGGCTGCGCGCCTCTATGAAAAAACTCGTTAGTCTCTCCCTCTGCCTTTCGCTCAGTCTTTTTGCTGTGGCGCGGGCGATGAAGCCTGCGCAAATCCTGGCTGTAGTCGCGAAAAGCGATCAGAAAAAATCAGCGGGGAAAAAAGCCGACGGCAAAACCTTACTCGACGATGCAAACAAGGCGCTGGCTGCGATGATTAAAGCCGCACGCGCCGATAACGGTCTCGATCCCAAGACGCCGAAAAATAAGCCATTCTGGAAATCGACCCAGCTTATTGCCAAAAATTTGAAAATGGCGAAGACGGGACTCAGTGCGAAGAGCAACGACTTCTTCAAAGGCGTTACCGGAGCGCGCCAGGCTGAAGAGCAAATGAAAGTGGATTGGGAGCTGACCGATTCGAAGAACAAAGAGGTGATTGAGAACGGCAAGACGCTCGGCCACGCTATCGCTCTATTACGCACCAATTTCTCGAAAGAGGCTGCGCGAAAGAGGAAAGGCGGCGAGCTAACTACCAAGGAAAAGGCAGACTTCGACAAAATCAAAGCGCAGCAGAAAGAGTTGCTGGCGAAGATCGCGAAGTTGGAAGCAGGCGCTAAAAAGGATAAGGCACTGGAGAAAGGTCTTCGCGAGATAAAGAAGCAGGCCGAACACCTTCTGAAGGAGCCGGCCACGGTGGATGCTTATATCGCCACGCTTTACCTCCTGGATACCCAGATCGGCCTTGTGCGCGGCTACGAATATTATGTCGATAAGCCATGGCGCGACGATTACCTCTGGTTCGTGAATTGGACTAACGGCTACGAGACCAGTTACTACGCATGGGAGGACTCGGTCTCATATGACTGGGCATTGGTAGATACGAGTGTCGACATCCACGACAGCGAGGAAGTTGCCGTTTCGGAATCGGTCTCCGAAGAAGAAATCAACTCGGAAGAAGCGTACGCCGAGAATGAATCGTTCGACATGTCCGAAGCAGAGGAAGAAGAAGTAGCTGCTGAGGAAGACACCGACGAAGAAGTGGCGTCAGCCGATGACGATAGCATGGAGGATGCTTCAGACGATGAGGGTGAGGATATGAGCGATGACGATAGCGGCGATGATGAAGGCACCGACGACAATGGTGGAGATGATGATGGCGGTAATGACGATGGCGGCGATGACGGTGGCGACTAGACGTATTCGTTAGCCACCCGAATACCTTCCGGTCCCCCTGCTGAACCCACATAGAGAAAAGGTTCAAAGAATTTGCTTGCCGATTAAGACGCAGCCCGTTAGACCTGATCCTTCAACTCCTTAACCTAATATGACA
>QHOS01000154.1 GCA_003219415.1 Verrucomicrobiota bacterium
GTGATGGGAGGCCCCTTAGCTTCGCGGTCTTCCATGCTGGCGAGAAACGCCGTTGCATCGGCATGAATGCGGGAGAGCTCTTCGCGTGCAGCCTCGACACCGCGCTCGTTGTCGGCAGACCACCCACGCTCGAGCGCAGCGACGTAACTCGCAAGATGTTCGGGGCCGGGACGCACGAGCTGCATGGGTAGGCGCCTAACGAGAAAGAGAATGGAGCCCGCGGGAAGCGGCGCGACATGGACGGGAAGCCCGAAGGGTGTTTTCGCGGAAAGAAAATATCATAAGCCACGGGTAGCGTTGAACAACATTACAGCGGGAGTGCGTGAGCCTAGCGAAGACGCAAATCGCACTTGGGTAGGCGGGCGCCTGGATGAAATCCAGGGTTTCGTGGCAAATACGCTGAACTCATATCGCAGTAGGGGCCAGCCTGCTCGCGAAAGCTTTCGGAGTTGACTTCATCGATTGGTTATGGGCTGGTTACGATGCGAAGCAACCTTTCCGCCCTCGGAAAACACCCATACTCCCCCTCCCTGAGTTGTTTCGTGCCTTTGCCAGATACCCTGACGGAGAACGTGGACGCACCTGTCATGGGGACTTCTTGATCGCAAATGATCTCTTCTTTGCGACGAGCTTTTTCAAGGTTGCATAAGCCGGCGTGTAACTGGGATCAATGCGAATTGCGCTGCGGCAATCAGTAATCGCCTGATCGTACTGGCTGTCATTCATGTAGGCGCTGGCCCGATTGACGTACGCTCCCGCGAAATTCGGATTGAGCTTAATCGCTTTCGTGCAATCAGAAATCGCTTGGCTTGTCAGCCCTTTTTCCAAGTAGGCGGCTCCTCGGCTAGCGTAGGCCACAGCGTTCTTCGGATCCAACTCTATCGCCTTAGTTGCATCGGAGATAGCATGGTCGTAAATCCCGGTGTCATAGTAAATAGCTCCGCGAGTAGTGTATGCTGCACTAAATCTGGGCTCGATCGCGATGGCTCGATTGCAATCGGACATTGCACGGTCATATTGATGTTTCAATATGTAGGCGCCGGCACGATTGTTGTACGTCTTGGCAAGGTCTGGTTTTAGTCTAATCACCGTAGTCAAATCAGAAATGGCTCGATCGACCGCGTCCCGCTTGAGATAGGCAATTGCCCGGCTGTTGTAAGCCTCGGTATCGATCGGTTTGAGTTGTATTGCTCTGGTGCAGTCCGCAACCGCCTGATTGTAGAGGCGCTTTTCGACATAGGCATAGCCGCGCCATGCATACGCCTTCTCACTGTTTGGATTGGCTTCTATTGCTTTGGTGCAATTCAGAATGGCTTGATCGTAAGATTTGTTCTTCAGCGCACTCTCAGCTTTTTGGAGATAGGCCTTTTCGGTTATGGCATGGATATGTCCCGCCTGGAGAAAACCTATTACAGCTATGATTAGAGCTGGGATTGTTCTCATTTCAACCAAAGCTGCTTTGCGGATTCAGCATCTAACGTCCAGAGCTCAGGCACGCGGGCCCAAATGACGTGAACCGCGAAGCGGAACTGGAGACGCCATCCCGCGTTGGCTGCAGCGATTTGTTAGACCGCTTGTGTGATCTCATCTAAACTCTCCACAAATAAATCTGTATCGGAATAGTCTGGAAATACACGAACTGCACCCTCTAAGGCAAGCCGCGCCGCACGCTCGCCTGAACCTATGCCGATAAACGGAATGCCCAGAGTGCGACATGCGCGAGCGTCCCATATTCCGTCTCCGACAAAGACGGTGCTGACAAATGGCGCCGCATATCGTTCGACGGCTCTCTGCATGGAGAATCTGATAATGGACTCCCGGTCGTGTGCATCATCTGCCGATGCGGCTGGATGGTCGTCAAAACTCAAACCGGCGCTGGCCATCTTGATACGTGCAGAATCACGCCAAGCTCCGGTAGCAAGAGAAACCCGATGCTTCGAACTGCCAGTGAGGCCGAAAAGCAACTGTCGCGCTCCTGCGATGGGCACGAACGCAGATTCGATTGACGCCTGCGCGAGCAGAGCAACAAAGTGCTCCCGAAAACGCGAAACCTTGGCAACCGACGGAGACCGTCCGGTGCGAGCCAAATGAATCTCGTGAAAAATGCCGGAATCCGTTGCGTGTTTGTAGGTCGACCAATCAGTCTCAACGTCTGTGAAACCACATACCTCGGCCAGTGAACGCACAAAGCACTCCTCATCAACCTTCATGGTCTCTGTCAGCGTGCCGTCAATGTCGAACATGACTAAGTGCATGGCGTGCAATCTAACGAGAAAGAGAATGGAGCCCGCGGGAAGCGGTGCGACATGGACGGGAAGCCCGAAGGGGGTTTTCGCGGGAAGAAAACATCATAAGCCACGGCAGGGTGTCGTGGCAAACACACTGCGCTTATTTCGAAATGGGGCCGTTGGCTTCATCGATTGGTTAGATGCGGGCGTGACCATCACTCGACGCGTCGTAGAGTATACGACATTTCGGAGCCGTCGCTAACAACGAGACAGCTACTGCCAGTACGGAGGATCCTCCAGCGAATGTGACTATCGGACATGAGCGAGTCCTTTCCGGGTTTAATGGTGATGACGCCTCGAGAGAAATGCCAAGTCGCTTCTTCGAATTTTCGGCGGTCACCAAGATCCCGCGAATAAAGGGTGACGCGTCGGTCCGGCTCAAAGGAGAACTCAGTATCGTGCGTGCGATAATGTCCTCGCCATCTGCCGACGAGCGTACGCTCGTCGAGCACGGCGTGCGCGGCCGAGCGAAACTCGGCGCACACTGGCAGATGTAGGCGGCGGTAGGTGTCTGTGCGAGGAGTGTCGTAGAAACGTTGCAATCTCAACGAACCGTCGCTGAGCTGGAATCTAAGACTGACACGAGACTGTCGCTTCGGCGAAATTTCGGCAGAATCCAGCACGATTCGATCACCGGCTATCTGCCAGGTGCCGGACTGCTCGCCCATCTGGGCGACTGCCAGCTCGGGGTTGCGGGTGCTCATGCGCGCGAAAAGCGTGAATGTGTGGTTGGGGCGGAAATGCACCTCATAGTATGTCCGGCCATCGTCAGCATGCCAGCTCCCGACAAGGGAAGCAGACTCTGCGAATGCCTGCTGTGTTACGATGCAAACGACAGCAGCGGCGAATCGCGCAAGCATCTAACGAGACAGAAGTGAGCTACCGCGACCGAGAGCGAGCTGGGCTTGAAGTGGAAGCGGTCTAGTTATGGAAAGCGTGAGCGCGCGGCGGGTCGCGGTTAGCTCCACTGACTGGTTAGATGATTTGGTGTCCACGTTAGTGCGCGCGTGAAGCGATGATGAGAACAGACAGGAAAAGCACGAGGACTGTCGCAGCAGAAATCGCCATGGCCGTAGTCTCGTCTGCATCTTCCGCTATGCGAACTCGACCGAATGTCAGCGTCCGAATGACTAAGCGTCCGAAACCGGCGACCAGCCGATCTGCGCCGAGATCCCAGAGCGCGTACGCTGCGACAAGCAACGCGCCGAACACTGCCAGCAGAATCGTCGTAATCGTCATGCGCGACATCATCTAACGAGAAAAAGATAAGCTACGGCCACTGGCACAAAGGCAACAACGCGGTGAAAGGAAACTAGCGGTGAGAAAGGCATCTTGAAGGCGTACCGCAGTGGCCGTTAGCTTCATCGTCTGGTTAGGTCTTTGGCGAAGTATCATCCTCGATCTTCGGAAACAGATACTTGCCGACAACCGCGCGAAACGTGACGTACGAAATGGGGACAGCGATCACGAATCCGACGATCTGGAGAATACAGGTCATTTGTGGCAACGGCATACCGCCAGCGCCTAAAAACGCCGCGACGAAACTGCCGAGGATCAGGCCGAGTAGCCCACCGCCGACGGTGGCGATGACAAAGAACAGCAGCCAAGCCTTGAAGTAGTCGAACTCTTTGGGTTCTTTCATGTGAGAATGTGATTAGACCTAACGAGACAAAAGATCAGCGACCGCGCGAATTACGAGCGACTTCGAATAGTCAAGAAGCCAGGCATAAGGGCGGTTCGCGGTTCGCTGCATCGTCTGGTTAGGCGTTTTAATCATGCTTGAGCGGCGTGCCGAAAATCTTCGGACTGGGTTTCCCGTCGCCGGCGCACTCCTTGATGAAAAACTTCTCGAGCGCGTCGCCATCTTTCACATTAAACGGCCCTTTGATCTTCTGGGCTCGGCGGCCGGTGATGCGATACGAGATCGCCTTGAGCGGCTCGTGCCG
>QHOS01000198.1 GCA_003219415.1 Verrucomicrobiota bacterium
ATCACGCCGGGTCAGCAAATCGTAAAAATTTTCCATGATGAGCTCTCCGTCTTACTCGGAGGCGACGCCGCGCCACTCAATCTTGAGAGACCGGGCCGAATTTTGATCGTTGGACTCAATGGCTCCGGTAAGACGACATCCTCGGCCAAGCTCGCGCTATTTTTGAAAAAGCAGGGTCATGCGCCGGCTTTGATCGCGTGCGATTTGCAAAGACCGGCGGCGATTGAGCAGTTGGCGACACTTGGAAACCAAATCGACGTGCCGGTTTATACTCCCGACCCGGGCGAGAAAAATGTTCGACGCGCCGCGGCCGCTGCAGTTGGTAGAGCGCGACCTGAGCCTGCCCTGAGCAAAGTCGAAGCGGGCGGGCCGGGCATCGACATTTTCGACACGGCGGGGCGGCAGGAAATCGATGAAGCGCTGATTCAGGAACTGAAAGAGCTCAAAGAATTTTTGCAGCCACAGGAAACCCTGCTTGTGGTCGACGCTGCCACCGGCCAGCAGGCGGTCAGCGTGGCAACTCACTTCAACGATGCTTTGGAAATCACCGGAATCATTTTGACCAAGCTCGACGGTGACGCGCGAGGCGGCGCGGCATTGTCGATGCGCGAAGTGACACGGCGGCCTATCAAATTCGCCGGAACTGGCGAAAAGCTCGATCAATTCGAGGTTTTCGTTCCGGAGCGGCTCGCCGGCCGGATTCTCGGAATGGGCGACGTGGTTGGTCTGGTAGAAAAAGCGGCCGAAGCAGTCGATGAAGAGGAAGCGGCTCGATTGGAGCGGAAGCTGCGCACGGCTTCGTTCGATTTCAACGATTTCCTGGCGCAGTTCAAAATGATGCGAAAAATGGGCCCACTGGAGAATATTCTTGGCATGTTGCCCGGCATGAGTAACGTGCAGGGCCTCTCTGTTGACGAGAAGCAGCTTAAGCGCACGGAAGCCATCGTGCTTTCGATGACGAGCGAAGAGCGGACGCGTCCCGACATTTTGAATGCGCGGCGTCGTCAGCGAATCGCGCGTGGCAGCGGCTGCACGGTCACGGAGGTAAACGATTTGCTGCGGCGGTTTGCTCAGATGCGCAAGATGATGAAAAGCACGGGCAAAATGAAAAAGATGATGGCACAAATGGCGCGAATGAGAACTTAACATGGCAGTTTCAATCAGATTACGCAGAGAAGGAACGAAGAATAGCCCCTACTACAAAGTGGTAGTGGCCGACAGGCGGAGCCCGCGCGATGGGAAATTTATCGAGATCATCGGCGCGTACGATCCAAAGAAACCCGGTCACAATAGTACGTTGAAGATTGATCGGATCGAATATTGGATCAGCAAAGGTGCACAACCATCCGATACGGTGCGCAGCTTGATAAAACAAAATAAGAAAGCAACGACGACCGCTAAGCCGTCACCCCGAGTGGAGGCAGAAAGCCCCCAACCGACGCAAGAAGAGTCGTCGCCTCCGAGTGAACCCGCCGGTTAGTATCGGCGCGTTGGTTTAGTAACGGTTTCTTTGCGCCGTTGGTAACATCCTCATGATGTGATCCGCTGAGGACAGCGGAGGCTGGAGCGCGCGGAAGAGTCGCGATTTTGTGCTTGTTCGTGTTCACCTGTCACGTCGTAGCTATTGTGCGTAGGCGGATTCGTGGTTAGTCTTTCTGGCGCATGAGAGAGTTTCTCGAATTCGTTATTCGGCAGCTGATCGAATTTCCTGACGACATGGTCCTCACGGAAATTCCGAACGGCAGAACGACCGTCTTTAAGTTGCAACTTCGACGGGGAGATGTCGGCCGGGTGATTGGTCGCAGCGGCCAGACCATTCAAGCTATTCGCGCATTGCTTGCCAGTTCCGCCGCGCGCCATGGCCAACGGGCGACCCTTGAGATCGTCGAGTAAATTTTCATGTCCGATTCATGATTGGACGTTAGCCGCAGGTCGTTCGACGTTTTCTTCCTGAGTGAAGATCGACATCCTGACATTGTTTCCTGACATCTGTTGCGCGCCTCTTGGCGAGAGCATCATGAAACGCGCGCAAGAAAACGGGATTGTTGATCTTCAAATCCATAACCTGCGGGACTGGACCACGGATAAACACCATATCGTGGACGACGCACCGTTCGGCGGCGGCCAGGGAATGGTGATGAAACCAGAGCCGATTTTTGCGGCTGTCAAAGATCTCCGAAATCCAACATCCAGAGTGGTGCTGATGTCGCCCGCCGGGCAGCGGTTTGATCAACAACTGGCGACACAGCTTTCGGCAGAGCCGCATGTCATCATTGTCTGCGGGCATTACGAAGGAGTCGATCACCGTGTGATTGAACATCTGGTGGACCTGGAGATTTCCATCGGCGATTACGTTCTCACCAACGGGGCAATCGCGGCGGTCGTTCTTGTCGATGCGATCGTGCGTTTATTGCCAGGGGCACTTGGCCATGAACAATCGGCGATAGACGACAGTTTCAATCACGGACTACTCGAAGCTCCGCAGTACACGCGGCCGGCAGAATTTCGCGATTGGAAAGTCCCGAAGGTCTTGCTTTCCGGAAACCATGCCGAGATTGCAAAGTGGCGCAAAGAACAGGCGATAAAACGCACGCGCGAAAACCGGCCGGATCTGCTGCACGAATAGATTCCGGCAGCGCGTCATCCTGAGCGGGGCTAAGGATCGCGCACAAAGACGTTGGTGTCCCTGCCAAATATCCAGCGGCGCGTCACAAGCCTCGGTTGTGAGGTCCCTCGTCGTCTGCGCGACTCGGGATGACAGCGGGCGTTGTTATTGAAGTATTTTACCCAGTACGACACACGCATTAATTCCGCCGAAACCGAACGAGTTGCTCATTACATATTTCAGTTCGGCTTCGCGTCCGTGATTGGGCACAACATCGAGGTCACATAAAGGATCGTGATTTGCATAGTTGATTGTGGGCGGAACCCATTGCCGATCCAAAGCGAGCGCGCAAAGCGCCGCCTCGATTGCGCCGGTCGCGCCGAGCGGATGCGCGTAATAACCTTTTGTCCCACTGACTGGGATTCGTCGTGCATGCTCGCCAAATACTTGTTTGATCGACGCCGTTTCCGCGCTGTCGTTGAGCTGGGTTGAGCTGGCGTGCGCGTTGATGTAATCGATTTGGTCGGGCGCTAATTGTGCATCGGCGAGCGCCTCACGCATCGCGCGAATGGACGATTCGCCGTTTGGCAAAGGCGACGTCATATGGAAAGCATCGTTATTTAAACTATATCCGAGCACTTCCGCGTAAATGTGCGCGCCGCGGGCACGCGCATGTTCAAGCTCTTCAATGACCAGCGAGGCTCCGCCCTCGCCCATGACAAACCCATCGCGCAACAGATCGAACGGACGGCAAGCGAAGGCGGAATCCCCCGGCCACCTGCTCATGGTCTTGATGATGTCGAACGCGCCCACGGTAATGGTCGTCAGGGGCGCTTCCGCTCCGCCTGCGACCATCACATCTGCAAAATCGTCCCTGATGTATCTTAGCGCTTCGCCCACCGATACGGTCCCACTGGCGCAACTGTTCGAATTTGTGGTGCCCACGCCGCGAAAACCGAATTCGATCGCGATATTCGAATGGGCCGAACCACCAAATACCTGGACGGCAAGCGTAGGTTGAACGCCGCGCGCGCCTTTTTTTAGATACCTGAGATACTGTTCCTCGGCCTTGCAAACGCCGCCAAGCGCCGTGCCGAAACTGACACCGATCCGGTCCTGCGGCTTTTCGCGGGAATACTCGATGTGCGCATCATCGAGCGCCAGTTGCGCCGACACGACTGCGAACTGTCCGTAGCGGTCGAGTCGTTTCAGGCGGTGCGGGGAAAAAAACACCTCTGGGTCCCAATCACGAATCTCGCCGGCAGAGCGCACGCGGAAGGCGCTGGGATCGAAACTTGCGATGTCATTGATACCGCTTTTTTCCGCCAGAATTGCGTTCCAAAAATTCTCGCACCCCTGTCCGATGCAGGTGATTGGGCCAATTCCGGTGATGACAGCGCGTCGATGGCTCATGCAGTAACCTTATCTGTGTTCGCCTCGACGTACGATTTCATGCAGCGCAGTGTCTTATTTGCGATGTGATGAATGAAAAAGCCACCGATAATCTTGTCTGCGATGGGCGCTAAGAGCTTCACGCGAAATGCCAGGTCGTGTTTGATTTCGACCAACACGCCCGCGGGCGCTTCCTGAAATGTCCACACTACTCGCATTCCCTTCGTGAATGCTTTCAAGTGAAGAAAGCGGACTTCAGCATGGTCGCGATCGATGATCTGTTCGGAAGTCCAGGAAATGGGAATGCCGGAGCGCGTTGCGGCCATTACGACGATGTTTCGACTCGGGCTATGTTCGAGGTAACGGATATAGCGATAGTGCGGAAGAATTCGCGGCCACAACTCCAGGTTCGCGGCCGTCTCGAAAACCGTCATTTTCGGCGCGCACATGATGATGGAGTTGGTCTTGTGCATTGAAAGTGATCGCCGCCGCAAAATAAAAACCCACCCAGCTATCGATGTTGCGCAACTTCTGCGGGACACAAGATACTTCCCCGAAAAGTAATTTGACGAAAGAGAAAACATTGCCGCGCCAAACATCAGAGAACAGGCTATCGCTGGCGGAAACAGATCTGGCTATCGCGATTCCGAAGGCAAGGGGATTGAACCCTTGCCCTGGCCCGGACGCGAACGACGCGACTTCACGTGCGACCGTCTGCGACCTTTTCTATTATCTGGTACGCAGGTGATCCAGCAGGTGCATCGCTCAATCACCACCACGCCTCGCCTGGTCGGCTGCGCGTGCCAGTTGAGTCATGTACGTAAAGAACGCTGGCGATTGACCAATGAAAAGCCCCATATCCGTTAGAAACCTGAGAGCACCCATGGCAGCGCCTTGCGTTTTGGTTGGTCGAATGATCGAAACAATGGGGAGGTTCCGATTCAAAAACGGGCACGGCTCTGGCATGATCAGGTTCTTTTTGAAAAGCTGATTCTGCACGTCCAGATTCGGGAATGTCACCGACACACCGGTCACCGGATCAACAGCAGTCAGAGGAGGCGCATTGCCCGCCTTGTCCGACCACGTTTGAAAATGCATTGTTTCCGTAGGCCCGATGCTGATCAGGATTCGCAGAACTTCCGCGGCGGTCGCTCTTTGCGCCAGCGACGGGTACAGGCTGTTGCCACCTTGTTCAATGGTTGGAAAGTGAAAACCCGCCGTATTAGCGATCGCCTGTAGGAAATTAGGATCCGTAGTATCGGCGTCGGTTCTGGGAATTGCCGTATGCTGGTTGACCCCTAAAGTCGGGACAGCCTTCGGAAACGTGTGGTTTGGGTCCAGATCCGGGTTATGGCGGTCGTCGCGATAGCGGGTCCACCAGCTAGTGTCGATAGTAAGTTGCGTTAGGTTGGTGAGCCGTCTCCCGATCAAGTTCGAATTGACTCCCGTCGCGGTGCTGCCCATCAGAGTGCGAAACGGATCGAGATTTGCAGGAGCCGCTCCCTTGGACATCAGGTACGCGTTTAGGAACGTGTGGTGAGTAATTTCATCGTCGGTGTTATCGTGGATGTACTGATCCATGTCTTCGTCCAGCGCCGCGAGCGCTTCGGTATAGTCTGGATTACCAGTTCCACCCGGGACTTCGGAATCCTGGATGCCACCGAGTTCGTTGTATTGGATCCAAAAGTCGGCCTCGATTAGCTCCAGTGCCGCTGGGAACCGAAGCAGGGCTGCGTCGCCCGATGTTAGACTGAGACTTTCTTCTGCGGCTCGAGCACTGCCCAATAATCCGACGCCGATTGTTCCGGCTCCCATGGCGAGTGACTTGCCCAGGAATGAACGTCGGCTAATAGAACTTTTGCGAGGCTGAGCTGTTGTTTTTGCATCTTTCTGGAAAGGACGATTCTCGTTTTTGCTAAAATCATCTGCTGTTGGATTACTTGTTGCTTTCATGCCCGTAGAATCGCAGCGGTTCGCGCTGGGCGCTGCATGGGAAAAGTTACGCGTTTGTTACCGCGCAAGCCGGAATAGTTTTTAGCTGATCAGCGCAGGGTCGCAGCCGTTGCGATACTTCAGTGATGTGCAAAAAGAAAATGGAGCCTACGGGATTCGAACCCGTGACCTCCTCAATGCCATTGAGGCGCTCTACCAACTGAGCTAAGACCCCGAGAAAACAATTGTAGATTGTAAGTTTCGGATCACAGATTGCAACATGCCAGCTGAGGTCTTGGCGCCACCGTTATTCCGGAGCCGGCGAATCTCGTAAATCGCCCTTGTTCGTGACTTGCGGTGGGCCAAATAATTTGACCCAATGCCTGAATAGCTTTGAAAGCGTTTCAGTCGAAGCTTGCAACAAAAGGGCGTTTATGATGTTTAATCAGCAGAGGAACTTAATGAAGCTATCGAGATTCGCGGCTCTTTGTTCGGTCGTGGTACTTGGGATGGGAATTTGCACGAGCACAGGACAAATGACCGGATTCGCTCCCCAGAATGCTCCTCGTGTCGCAGCGAATAATGGTGTTCGAGGGAGTAACATGCGCCCGAACAATTCAAATCTGCCGTATGTTCCTCGTGGGCCGGCAAACATTGGCCAGCGCCCATTCGGCATGCTTCCGCCTCAAGTCCAAAGGCAGCCCAGCAATCTTCGATCGAATTATTCACCCCTCACCCGACAATTGAATCCGAGGCTGGCGGCAATGAGGATTCAACAGCACACGCCAACTGACAATGTGCAACCAACAGGCAACCTGTTGCCACGAAGCGAAATTGTGCAAACTCCGCTATCGATAACGGACGATCAGCGCGCGGTCAGAACGGACGATCTAAAGCCCATCAACCATGTATTGGTGAAGGGAGAGATTTCGGAAGGCTTGGAGACAATCGACACCCCACACCGCGCACGAAATGGCGATGTGCAACCGGTCGTCCGTGATTCGGCGAATCGTGATTCTAAGCAGCCCAAGGTCAAGAGGAACCACCAAACTGGAAGGAATCGGTTCAGCTATTCCGATGCGCTTCGTCGTAATTGGCACGGATGGCATAATCGGGATTGGTGGCGGCAGCATTGTAACAACATCGTTTTCGTCACGGGCGGATATTATTTCCTGGACGCAAGCTATTGGTACCCAGCTTACGGTTACGATCCGCTTAGCAACTATTACGACTACGACGGGCCGATCTACACCTATAGTAATCTCCTACCCGACCAGGTGATCGCGAACGTTCAAGCTGCGTTGCAAGACGCGGGTTACTACTTCGGGTCAGTGACTGGGTCGCTAAGCGTGGAAACGCGAGCGGCTCTTGCTAATTTCCAGCGTGACCAGGGACTGATTATTACTGGAGCAATTGACGAGCCGACCGTTGAGGCGTTGGGATTGTACTAGGTATCGCATCTGGTCGCGCGCGAAGTCAGGATTCGCTTGATCAATCTGGGTGTGGCGATTTAAGAAATCGCCTATGAGCGATCTGACTTTTCAAAACAATGTGCCGGATCCTTTACTCTCCGGCAAAGAATTGCCGAGTTTCAAATTCGAATTGGAGAAATCCAAGGGGAAAGTAGCCGGAAACAGCTTCGGCAAGGAAGCGACCGTTGAACAGCTTCCCATCTCCAAAGGAATCGCCGGTGTGTCGATGCAACTTGAAGCCGGTGTGATGCGAACTTCACTGGCACGCGACTGCAACGGAATGGGCGTTCGTTCTCAAAGGCCGTGTTCGCACAACAGTCATTAATCCGGCTGGTCAAACCGAGACGAATGACTTCGAACCAGGCGATATCTGGTCCTTTCCACGCGGCCATGCTCACATGCTTGAGTGTCTCGGCAACGAACCAACCCATTTTATTTTGATCTTTGACAACGGCTATTTCTCCGAGTTCGGCACGTTCAGTATCACCGATTGGATCGGGCATGCGCCCAAGCCGCTACTGGCAAAAAATTTCGGCCTGCCTGAATCGGCGTTTGATGGCTTTCCAAAGGAGGAAGTTTATTTTGCTCGCGGCCTCATCCCACCAGAACCGATTCCGGAAAATCTGCAGGGGCCTCGCATCTCGCCACCCGAGACGCACAAATTTCGAATGCTCGCAGGTGCGCCGCACGCGATTTTCAAAGGCGGCCGCGAATGGCGTATCGATTCCACGCGATTTCCAATTTCGACAACACTCGCTGGCGTAATTCTCGACCTCGAACCAGGCGCGTTGCGCGAACTTCATTGGCATCCAAACGCCGATGAATGGCAATATGTAATCGAAGGCGATCTCAGCGTGACGATGTTCGGCTCGCATGGTCGATTTCGAACGGAGCAACTGAACGCCGGCGATGTCGGTTACATTCCGCAGGGCTATGGGCACTCGATTGAAAACGTCGGGAGCAAGCCGAGTCGGATGCTGATCGGTTTTAACACCGGAATTTATCAGGCGATTGATCTTTCTGCGTGGATCGCCGGAAATCCGGTTGATGTTCTGGCGACTAATTTTGGCAAGCCACCTTCCTTGCTCGAAAAGTTCCCGCGCAAGGACGTTTTCATATCGCCGAATCAATAGCGCTTCGTCCGCCGGGACATCAGCCTGCCGTTTGCGCGCCGCCCGCACTTCCAGGAATTTGCGACGGTCGCATACCGCCGCTACAGGAAGGACTGCTGACAAACCCTTGAGCCATGCAAAAGTTGATCGAGTGCGTGCCAAATTTTTCGGAAGGCCGTGATCAAAACGTGATTCGGCAGATCACCGATGCAATTGAATCCGTGGACGGTGTTTCGCTGTTGGATGTCGATCCTGGCGCCAGCACCAACCGCACCGTGGTGACATTCGTCGGCAGTCCTGATGCAGCGGTGGAAGCGGCATTTCGCGCTATTAAGAAAGCGTCGGAGTTAATCGATATGCGCAAACATAAGGGAGCGCATCCGCGCATGGGTGCGACCGATGTTTGCCCGTTCATTCCCGTGAGCAACGTGAGCTGGGACGAAGTAATCGCGTGTGCAAATCGCCTGGGACAGCGTGTCGGCGATGAACTAAAAATACCCATCTATCTCTATGAAAAAGCGGCGAAAAATCAATCGCGCTCGAATTTGTCCGTAATCCGCGGGGGCGAATACGAAGGATTTTTCGAAAAAATAAGACAGCCCGAATGGAAACCAGATTTTGGGCCCGAAATATTTAGCGAAAAATCAGGGGCAACTGTAATCGGCGTTCGTGATTTTCTTGTCGCTTACAATGTGAATCTGAACACGAAATCAGTGCGGCGCGCAAACTCGGTTGCGTTTGATGTGCGAGAGCAGGGGAGGGTAAAGACCGAAGATGGAACGCCATCGGGAAAACCGGTGCTGGATGCGAATAGAGAGCCGATCCGGATTCCCGGAATGCTTAAGCACGTGAAGGCAATTGGTTGGTTTGTGAAGGAATACGGGATTGCGCAGGTCTCGATGAACCTGACCGATATCGAAGAAACGCCGTTACACGCGGCGTTCGACGCGTGTTGCGAATCGGCAGCCAGGCGCGGCCTGCGCGTGACCGGCTCGGAGATTGTGGGCATGGTCCCGAAGAAAAGTCTCGTTGATGCAGGCCGATATTTCTTGCGCAAGCAAAAATGGTCGGAAGGCGTGTCCGATGAAGAATTGATCGACATCGCCATTCGCTCGATGTGCTTGAGCGAACTGAAACCTTTTGATCCAAAAGAAAAGGTGATTGAATTCAAAATCGAATCTGCTGAGCCCAAGAGATCCCTGGCGAAGATGAATCTGCGTGAATTTTGCAATGAAACCCTCAGCGATTCGCCTGCGCCCGGCGGCGGTTCTGTCGCAGCATTGATGGGCGCGCTAGGCGCCTCGTTAGGCGGAATGGTCGCGAACCTGTCCGCAGGAAAACGCGGCTGGGATGACAAGCTCGAGTATTTCAGCAATTGGGCTGTGACAGCGCAACAACTCAAAGATGAATTGCTCGCGTTAGTGGATGAAGATACAGCGGCATTCACCGAGGTGATGGATGCGTTCGCATTGCCCAAAGAGTCGGCTGAAGAGAAAGCTGCACGCGCGGCTGCGATCGCAAAGGCGACCAAATATGCAGCGGAGGTTCCGTTAAAGGTCATGGAGACAGCGTCGAAATCTTATGAATTGCTCGCTGAAATGGCCGAAAGAGGAAATCCAGCCTCGGTTTCCGATATCGGTGTCGGCGCGTTAGCCACTCGTGCATGCATCGAAGGCGCGGCGCTGAACGTGAAGATCAATCTCGCACAGTTGAAAGACGAAAAATTCAAGACGGCTTCATTAAAAAGAATCGAACAAATCAGCACCGACTCTGATACGCAGTTCGAGAAGATCTCTCAAGTTGTAGCAAGCAAACTGCGTTGAACAGGTAAAGTGGGCAAGCCTATGCTTGTCATGTTGAGCGAAGCGAAACATCTCTGGTTGTTACTTGGCGTTTCCAGAAGAACTACTCGGAGATTCTTCTCCCGCGACTGCGGGATCAGAATGACAACGCACTTTTTGTTTCAACGATTCAACAAATCATGAGTTCTATTGCGGTTTTTCATGCGTCGCAACTCATCACGTTGAGCGGCCCGAAGCGGCCGCGCGCGCGACGCGAACTGTCCGAGTTGGCAATCATTCCCGATGGCGCAATGCTGATTCGCGACGGCAGGATTGACGTCGTCGGTCCCAGCGCTGAGATAGAAAAAAGAGCAGGCGATGCGGAACTTATCGATGCTCGCGGGAAAGTCGTCCTTCCTGGTTTTGTCGACGCGCACACGCATTTGGTTTTTGCCGGAAATCGGCTGGACGATTTCGAGCGCCGCGGGCGCGGTGACACTTATGAGCAAATCGCGAAGGCTGGGGGCGGAATTTGGTCAACCGTTGAAAAGACGAGAGCAGCGAGTGAAACCGACCTTGTTATCCAAGCAAAAAAGCATGCAGAGTGGTTCCTCCGTTGCGGAACGACAACTGTGGAGTCAAAATCGGGCTACGGTCTGACTGTCGAAGATGAACTGAAGATCCTACGCGTGATGAGGCGCCTCAATCAGGAGACGCCGCTGGAAATTGTGCCGACGTTCCTCGGCGCACACGCGGTGCCGCGCAAAATGCGTGTCGATGAATACATCGATCTCGTCGTTTACGAGATGCTTTCGCGAGTGACTTCGGACAGTCTTGCGGAATTTTGCGACGTATTTTGCGAGAGCGGCTATTTCGATATCGAACAATCGAGGCGGATTCTTGGCGCGGCGAAAAAGCTTGGATTGAAACTGCGAATTCATGCTGATCAGCTCAATAATTCAGGCGCGGCAAAATTGGCGGGCGAATTGAAAGCAACCACGGCAGATCACCTGGAAAAAACCGACGAAGAGGGGATCGCGGCATTGAAATCTGGAGGCGTGCAACCGGTATTGTTACCCGGCTCAGTCTATGCGCTTGGATCGACGCATTATCCGCGGGCGCGAGAAATGATCGAGGCGGGTCTCTCGATCGTAATCGCGACTGATTTCAATCCCGGGTCGTCGCCGACCCCGAGTATGCCAATGATTTTGTCGATTGCGTGCACACAAATGAAGATGTCGCCAGCAGAGGCAGTCTCGGCATCGACGATAAATCCGGCATATTCGTTAGGCCGAGGCGAACAGATTGGCTCGCTCGAATCCGGTAAACTGGCGAACTTCTCAATATTCGATTGCGAGGATTACCGAGAGCTTGCGTATTGGTTCGGAGTTCCGCAAACGCACTCGGTTTACGTCAAAGGGAGGAGAGCCCACTAAACACACGAAAGAATTTAGAAAATGGAAGAAGAACTCCTGAAGCTCGAAGCGGAATTTGCGGAGGCGATCGTCAAAAATGATCCGGGAGCGGTCGAGCGACTTGTCGCTGATGAGTGGATTATCATCAATGCCGATGGAGGAATCATTGATAAGAGCGCTTTCTTGGAGTGATCAAGTCTGGCACTCTCACTCACGAGATAATGGAATCCGATAGCCTGCGAGTGCGTATCTACGGGGACAGCGCAGTGGTAACCGCGTTGACTCGGACGAAGGGGAATTTTATGGGGCAAGATTTCAGCACTGAGGAGCGTGCAACAGATTTTTTTGTGAGGCTCAATGGGCAATGGCGGTGCGTCCTGACGCAGCTCACTCGATTTACGAAACCGTGACGCCGCGCTCTCGCCCAGCCAAGTTTGGGCAGGTTTTGCGGCGCTTGCAGAGCGCCGCTACAGTGAGGTTATGAAGGTCGAAGTCGAAAAGCAGCCGGGGTCGGTCTCCACGCTGCAAATTGAAGTGCCCTCGGAGGAAGTCTCCAAAGAATGGGATGCGATCGCCAACAGCTTCGCGCGTTTCGCCAAAATTCCGGGTTACCGACCAGGTAAGGCACCGCGTGCCGTGATTGAGAAGAGATTTCGCAAGGAAATTCAGGATGAATTGACCAAGAAGCTTGTTTCCAAGAGTTATCATGAAGCGATCGAGCAAGAACAGTTGCGGGTTGCTTCACTGGCCAACATCGAAGACGTCCAGCTTGGCGAGGACAAGTCGATGCGGTTCCGCGCAACCGTTGTTACCGCGCCGGAATTTGAATTGCCCGAATACAAAAGCATTCCAGTGCAGTTGCCGGAGACGAATGTTTCCGAGTCGGAGGTGGATGTTGCAATCGAGCGGCTACGCGATCAAACGGCCGATTTCGTCGATGTTCCGGAGCGTGGACTGGAGATGGGCGACTTTGCCGTCATCGACTTTGAGGGATCCAGCGATGGCAAGCCGATCAGTGAAATCGCGCCCCAGGCGAGCAAGAATCTTCACGGCGGGAAAAAATTCTGGTTGCACCTCGCGCCCGATAATTTTCTCCCGAAATTTTGCGAACAAATGGTAGGGCAAAAGCCGGGCGATACGCGCACGGTAACCGTCGATTTCGCGGTGGATTTTCCGGTGAAGGAATTGGCAGGAAAACGGGCAAATTACAATGTCACTGTCAGTGAGATTAAGCAGAAAGTATTGCCGGTTTTGGATGATGTGTTTGCGGCCAAATTGATTCCTGGAAAAACGCTTGCCGAGCTGCGCCAAGTCATCGAACACGATCTTGTGCATGAAAAGAAGCATGAACGCGAGCGAGCGAAAGAAGGGCAGGTCGTGAAATATCTGCACGAACGGATTCAGTTCGAATTGCCGCCTGCTCTACTAAAAAGTGAAACGCGTCGAATTTTGGCAGACCTGGTGCAACGAAACCGGGAACGCGGTGTTCCTGATGAGATGTTAAAGGACAAGGAGAAGGAGCTCATCGAAACCGCCGCAGGGCTTGCGGCTCACCGGCTGAAGACGAACTTCATTCTGCATCGAATTGCAGAGCGCGAAAGCGTCCAGGTTTCGCGGGACGACATTAACGCGCGGCTTCGTGAGGAAGCGGCGCGATATAATGTTCCCATGGACAAAATGCGCAAGGAACTGCAGGAACATGATGGTCTGGATACGTTCGCGGAACAGATACTGCTGGGTAAGACTCTTGATTTCCTTAAGGCGAATGTTAGCGTCGAGACAGCGCAAGAGCCCGTTGTTAAGGAAGAAAAATCATGAGTGTATCGAACGAAAATCGTTCCCAGGTGCTGATCCCGATGGTCGTGGAGCAGACTGGCCGGGGCGAGCGCAGCTACGACATTTATTCGCGACTACTCAAAGATCGCATTGTTTTCATCGGGACGCCGATGGACGATCATATTGCTAATCTTGTCATTGCGCAGTTGCTGTTTTTGCAAATGGAGGATTCGAAGAAGGACATCAATATCTATATCAATTCGCCTGGTGGCTCAGTAACGGCCGGCCTTGCGGTTTATGATACGATGCAGTTTCTCACATGCGACGTGACTACCTATTGCCTCGGAATGGCCGCGAGCATGGCTGCGGTCCTGCTCTGCGCGGGAACAAAAGGCAAGCGTTTCGCGCTCCCAAATTCCGATATCATGATCCATCAGGTTTCCGGAGGCGCGCAGGGCGCTGCCAGCGACGTGGAGCGTCAAGTCGATTACATGTTCAAGCTGAAAAAGCGCCTCATCAAAATAATCGCACAGCACACGGGTAAGTCCGAGGAACAGGTGCGGGGCGATTCGGATCGCGATTACTACATGTCCGCTCAGGAAGCGAAAGTGTACGGTCTGGTGGACGAAGTGATCAAGTCTCGCAAGGAGGTGAAGCTGCTCGATGGAGCGAATCCTCCTTCCGGCGATCGGTCGGTAGAAGTGGCTGAAACCGCTTTGCCGCGTAAAGTCGGAGGATAAGAGAGCTTCTCAAAAAATATGGCCCGCGCTTCCAACCTCACCATGTGCTCGTTTTGTGGCAAGAGCCATGCGGAGGTTCGCAAATTGATCGCCGGACCAGGCGTCTATATCTGCGATAGCTGTATAAACGTTTGCAAAAGCATTCTCGACAAGGAACTCAACGAGGATGCTCGCCGACAGTCCTCCAATATTCGTGTGCCCAAGCCGGCGGAAATCCGTCGGGCCCTTGATCAGTATGTCATTGGTCAGGACACCGCGAAGAAAACCTTATCGGTGGCTGTCCACAACCACTACAAGCGGGTACTGCAATCTTCCCCGCCGGCCGATGCTTCCGCAGCGTTTCAGCCAGATCCGTTTGCTGATGTTGAGATTGAAAAAAGCAACATTTTATTAATCGGCCCCACCGGTTCTGGCAAAACGTTACTAGCCAAAACCCTCGCGCGGATTCTGGATGTACCGTTTTGCATCGCCGACGCGACGACGCTGACCGAAGCCGGCTACGTTGGCGAAGACGTGGAAAACATTATTCTGCGACTCCTGCAGAATGCGGATTACGATGTGAAACGAGCGGAGATCGGGATCGTTTACATCGACGAGATCGATAAGATTGGCCGGAAAACTGACAACGTGAGCATTACTCGCGATGTTTCCGGCGAAGGAGTGCAGCAGGCTCTGTTGAAGATCTTGGAGGGCAGCACGTGCAATGTTCCGCCACAGGGCGGGCGCAAACATCCACATCAGGAATACATTCAGGTTAATACCGAGAAAATTCTGTTCATTTGCGGCGGCGCATTCATCGGTCTCGATAAAATTATTCAAAAACGGATTGGCCAAAAAGTGATGGGGTTCGGCAGCCCCACGCTGGAAGTTGAGGAAGCGCTGCGAAAACAAGCTGTCCGGCATGTAGAACCGGAAGATTTGCTCGCTTTCGGGATGATTCCCGAATTCATCGGACGATTGCCCGTCGTCAGCTCGCTCGATGCGCTAACCGAGGACGAAATGGTAGCGATTTTGACCGAGACAAAAAACGCGATGGTGAAACAGTACACGAAGCTTTTCTCAATGGAGGGTGTGCGTTTAGCCGTCACCAAGGATGCGTTGCGCGCGTTGGCGGCCCAGGCAGTCACGAAGGGAACGGGCGCGCGCGCGTTGCGTTCCATGCTCGAGCGGATCATGCTCGATATCATGTACGAGGTGCCGAGTCGCGAAGATATCGCCGAGGTCACCATCAATCGGGCGGTAGTGGAAGGCAAAAAGCTCCCGCTCATTCGCAAGAAACAGGATAAGGCGGCCTGACCCCGAATTCTTTCGGGAGGGTTAAAAAGTTAAAAGGGTTACAAAGTTAAAAACGGTAAACGCTCTTCCGTTGTAACATTGTAACTTTTTAACGCTTCACCTTTTGGTCATGCGCGTCATCCTTCTCAACACCGGCACGGAGCTTTTGCTCGGAGACGTGCAGGACGCGCATCTTGCGTTCATTGCACGCGAGATTCTTTCCTTGGGTTTGCGTTTCGAGGAACGGCGTACGGTTGGCGACACTGAGGCGATTCGACACACGTTAGCCGAACTATTTCCAGGCTGTGAAATTCTTTTTGTGACTGGTGGTCTCGGTCCAACCAGCGACGACATAACACGCGAGATGGTTGCGGATCTACTAGGGTTGGAGCTCCAAAAGTCTTCGGAGTTGCTGGCGTCGCTCCAGCAAAGACTTCAAGTGCGCGGAATCAAATGGACTTCTGGCATTGCGCGTCAGGCGGACGTTCCCGCAGGCGCAGAGGTCTTGCCGAACCAGAATGGGAGCGCGCCCGGTCTTTATTTGCGGGCGAATATCAATCCCCGGATTCAGTCGCCGCATCTTTTCCTGTTGCCCGGGCCTCCGCGCGAGCTCCAGCCGATGTTTCGGGCTTTTGTGATGCCGATTCTGCGCTCAATCGTCCCAGCTTCGGCTTTGATCGAGCGGCGCCTTTACAAGATTGCCGATAAGGGCGAGTCGCTGGTCGAGGAGGCGATCGGCGAGCGCGTGCTTGCGATTCCGGGAATCGAGCTCGGCTACTGCGCGCGTCCTGGCGAAGTCGACCTGCGCATCATCGGGAAAGCAGAGGCCATCGAACAGGCAGATACGATTATCAGATCGACGCTTGGACCCTCGGTCTTTTCTGCCGCAGACGAGACGCTGGAGGAAGTGATCGTAAAACTTTTGTTGCAGCGCAATCAAACGGTCGCGGTTGCAGAATCCTGTACAGGAGGATTGCTTGCCAATCGCATCACAAACGTACCTGGCGCATCGGCCGTCTTTCTTGCCGGTTATGTTTGTTACGCAAACCAGGCCAAGATCGAGATGCTGGATGTCGATCGGGAACTGATCGAGAAACACGGTGCCGTGAGCGAGCAAGTCGCATGTGCGTTGGCCGAACATGCACGTGCTTGCGCAAGATCCGATTATGCACTTGCTACGACCGGTGTTGCCGGACCGAGCGGTGGCTCGCCGGAGAAGCCCGTTGGAACTGTTTATATTGCCCTCGCCGCATCGGGCACAACGATCGCGAAGAGATTCTTTTTTCCAACTGACCGTGAGACTTTTAAGCAAATTGCTACACAGGCGGCGTTGGAACTGTTACGGCGGAGATTAATCGTACGTCCGTAGCGATCTTGCGCTGCATTTTCTGAAATGGAGGAATCTCTTAGTTACTTCGGATAGTGCACGATCATGCGAATTCCAGAGATGTCTCGACTTCGCTCGATATGACAAACGGCTAAAAATCGCCAACATCTATGGACGTACCAACTTTGGCGTAGTCGTAAAACAATTTTGCTCCATCGACGGATTCGCGGATACAGCCATGCGAGGCGGGGTAGCCGGGCAAAATTCCGATGTGCATCCCGACACCTTCACCAGTGAGCCGAAGGAACCATTTCATGGACGCGCCGGCAAAGTGTGTTCCGCTCGGAGCGGATTGGCTGCGCGCACTGACCCCGCCACGTACTATGCGGCCGGAACCGTCCACGAAGTCGCCGTAAAGACTGGAATGATGATTCGGGTCCTTTTCCATGACGTTGAAATGTCCGTGCGGCGTTTCGTGTCCGCGTCTGCCAGACGAGACTGGGCCATCGGCCACGACTTGGTCCCCGATCATAAGGTAAGCCCGCTGCTTTGGGATCGAGACCACGATGCGCGTATTGTCCTGCGTCGCCTGTTTCAGTAACGATTGATTTACCTTCAATGGTTCCTGTCTCCGAATGAGATCGGACGCTTTGCGCATTGGCGGCGGAGTAGGGCTCGGCTGTCGTGACTTCGGCCCCAAATGGAATTGACCGCTCGCAGAAGAGACAAACGCGGTCAGCAAAACCAACCGAATCAACATCGAAAGTCGCATAAAATTAGCTGCCATTGTAGCTGTTTACGCGCCGAATCCAACCCGATAACCATCGCGATTCGTGTCGGTCGGCCGGAGAGTTTTGTACCCGTTGAGTTAGCACGGCTCTGGCGGCGCGGGCGAATTCATCAACCGCGCCGGCGTCAGAAGTGCCGTGCATCGCTTCCAGGACTTGAAGCAGACCCCAGCCCTGGCCTTGATAGCGTTCCGTGTGCAGGACGCCTTCCCCTTTGAAATTTACGTAATCGACAATGGCGTAACATCCTTGTGAGGTTCTCGTCAAACGTTCGAATTGTTCCTGTATATTGGCTCGATCAGAAGGCGCTGCTTCAGCCAGCATTTTCGGCAGCGAGCTTTCTAACCGGGCTATGAGAAATTCCGCCTGCAGATCGATCGTGTCCACGAGGAAGCTACGTAATTGATTCATTTCCGTTGAATGTTGAGCTCGAAGAAATTCCGTACGCGAGTTCCAAGGGCATGGCTTTTCGCCGGTTCCCAGGAGCAACGCTGGCAGCTTCGCGCCGCGCTTTGAGATAAAGCTCACTAGGTTGGGAAAACTTTCCTCGAACGGTCCCCGGCGGCCCCTTGGGTACCAGATGAAGTGACCGATGCCGAGTGACGCGAAATCTTCGCCTGTGTTCCACGAAGTGAGGCCGGCGATCGTTCCGTTACATTCATTTTGCCAGATTTTTTTTCCGATTTTGAGGACGTCGGCATGCGCGAGACTAGTCGCGTGGAGCGGCTTGGGCAGAAGGGCAAAGAGCGCGGCAAAAACCAGCGCGGCCGAAGAGTAGGAACGTTCGGATTGCGAGCACCGCTCTGTTCTTGACGAGCGGCGTTTATCTATTAGCGTCCCAGTTTCCGCGGCGACAAATTTAACTAAATCATCGCGAAGAACACCTTTTATGAAACAACTTATCGTCATTTTCAGCGCATCCTTACTTGTATTGCCTTTGTTTGGGCAAGAGAAATCGACACAGTTCAAGGACCAAAAAGACAAAGTCAGCTACAGCGTCGGTCTTCAGATTGGATTCAACCTCAGCCGGCAAAAGGTAGATATTAATCCCGACATACTCGCTGTCGGGATAAAAGACGCCCTCGCCGGTAAACCACAACTGAACCCTGATCAAATCAAAGAGGTCATGACAAATTTTGAAAAAGATATGGAACAAAAACAGAAAGAAGCAGGCGAGAAAAATAAAACAGAAGGCGCAAAATTTCTGGAGGAAAACAAAAAGAAAGAGGGTGTGAAAACAGCTGCCAGCGGGTTGCAGTACAAAGTCCTCAAGGAGGGAAACGGAGCGCAACCGAAGGCGACCGATACGGTCACGGTCAATTATCGCGGGACTCTGATCAATGGAACTGAGTTCGATAGTTCATACAAGCGCGGGCAACCAGCGACTTTTCCAGTTAATGGCGTCATCAAGGGATGGACGGAGGCGCTTCAACTGATGAAAGTGGGATCCAAATATCAATTGTTTATCCCGTCGAACCTTGCCTATGGCGAAAGGGCCGTCAGTCCGGATCTCAGCGCCAATTCGACTCTGATTTTTGAAGTGGAACTGCTGGATGCGAAGCCTGCTCCGACACCCGGGGCTGCGGCTGCGCCGAAAGCTGCTCCCAGTCCAGCGACCTCACCAAAGAAATAAAGGGGGCTCTCGGAGCTTCTCAGAATCGCCTCACCCTTTCGGGGTTAGGCGCGTGATATAGCGGTTCTGTTCTAGCGTGGGATCAGGGCGCTATCGCCTCTTCCCATTCGAATCGGGGAGCATCGCCCCATAGGTCTTCCAGGCTGTAAAAAGATCGTTTGTCGCGATGAAAAACGTGGACAACGACTTGCAGATAATCGAGCACAATCCACTGACTGGCCGGAAACCCGTCTATCGCCACAGGTCGAATAGAATGGTCCTCTCGCAAACGCGTTTCAATTTCGTTCGCGATTGCTTTTAGCTGCGGCTCAGACGTAGCCGAGCAAACCACGAAAAAATCAGTGAACGTCGAAATCGCGCGCAAGTCGAGGACGACAATCTCTTCCGCCTTTTTATTTGAGGCGAGCTCGGCGCAGGTTCTAGCTAAATTTTCCGGGGTTATTTCTGTTGCTCCAGGTAAAGTTTTTCGCGGCGAATGATTTCTTCCACTGGCGGCGGTACGAAATATCGAATCGATCGACCAGTGGCAACTCTCTTTCTGATTTCAGTTGCTGAAATGTCGATTTTCCGGCGTATAACCGGGTAGGCGTGACGCGGTTGTTGGCCACTGCGATCAAGAACAACAAAACGAACCATCTTTTCCAAATCAGCGAAGCGACGCCATTTCGTGAGCTTGTCCACGTTATCTTCGCCGATCAGGCAGTAGATCGTCGCATCAGCTTTGCGTTGCCGAATCTGCTCGACCGTATCGATAGTGTAGGAAGGCGATGGACGGCGCAACTCGCAGTCATCCACTGCAAATCCGGGTTCAGCCTCAATAGCGGCTTGTATCATCAACAATCGTATTTCGTCTTTCGCAACGGGCACGGTCTTTCTGAACGGAGACACTTGAGCGGGAATAAAGATCACTTCCTCAGCGCCAAGTCTCTCAAGAGCTTCGCGCGCAACGATAAGATGGCCGTGATGAATCGGATCAAATGTGCCGCCGTAAATTGCGATCTTTTTCAACGCTCAATGCTTAATGTTCAACGCGCAACATTCAACTCAGTATCCTGTCATGTTGAGCAAAGCGAAACATCTCTGATCTGAGATTCTTCGCTCCGCTCAGAATGACAGCTTCGAATACTGGCATTGAAAGTTGAACGCTGAGCGTCCATCTTTGCCGCCCATGAAAGCGGATTCGCTCGGCCAGTTGATCATGACCGGTGTGCCCGGAAAGGAATTGGATGGTAAAACGGCAAGATTGTTTCGGGAGGTGAAGCCGGGCGCCTTTATTTTGTTTGGCCGCAACATCGAAAGTGCGCCGCAGTTGAGAAAACTGATCGATGATTTGCGCGATTTAAGTGAGATAGAGCCCATCATTACTATTGATCAGGAAGGGGGCCGCGTTTCGCGTCTCCGATTGATCGGCAATGAACCGCCGAATGCGCAGCAACTCCGCGATAAGAATGACATGGATCTCATCCGCCGTCATGGCGACATCACGGGGCGATTGCTCCGCCTGTTCGGTTTCAATCTAGACTTGTGCCCGGTCCTGGACATTTCGTTCGATGACAACGCAGACAATTCTCTGCGGGGCCGCTGTTACGGAAAAACAGTCGATCAGGTTGTTCGCAACGCTGGTGCATTCAACGGCGCGTTGAGAGGGCAGGGGATCGCAAGCTGCGGCAAACATTTTCCGGGCTACTCCGCCGCGAGTTCAGACGCACATTACGAATTGCCGAGGATCGATCGGACCCGTGAACAACTGGATCAGAGCGAACTGGCTGTATTTCGGGAATTTATTGGTAGGGACGGCGCGCAGTGCCGTCCGGACGCCCCAGCGGGGCGTCCCTACCATGTCGTAGACAGCATGATGATCTGTCACGGCTGGTATCCCTGCTTTGAACCGGAAAAGACGCCTGCCACTTTATCGCGTCGGATCGTAACCGATTTGTTGCGCAGCGAATTCGGTTTCGATGGTCTCGTCATGACTGACGATCTCGACATGGGCGCAATCCTTACCGGATATCGGCTTGAGGACACGATATGCCTGGGTATCGCGGCAGGTAACGACATGGCGATGATTTGTCATCGCATTCCCGAGATTGAGAACGTGCAGCGAATCCTCGCTACATTGCCGCAAGTTCAAATTGATCGCGGTTTGCAAAATGTGTCACGATTCAAAGAAAGACTTACACCGCCTGACGAATTCTCTGAAACTGCGTTCCGCAAGATCGATGACGAGATTTGGGACCTGCGTGTTGCGGTCCTGGGCGAAGAACGTGCTGGCCAGACGACGTCTCAAAGCGTTCAGCGTTCGCCTGTAGAGATGTTCTGATACTCGCGACATCGCTCCCGCGCGTGAGCCGGGTATGCATCTTGACCCGTTAGGCGACTCCAGACTATTCTCCGCTTTCTGTGCGGGCCGAACTTACCATCCGCGGGATAATCATAGGTGTCATCATCACGGTGGTGTTCACCGCGGCCAATGTGTATTTCGGTCTCAAGGCTGGTCTCACGTTTTCGACGTCGATTCCAGCGGCGGTGATTTCGATGGCGATCCTGCGCGCTTTTCGTGACGCGACTATTCAGGAAAACAATATCGTGCAGACGGTTGCCTCAGCTGCAGGCACACTATCGTCGATCATTTTCGTGCTGCCGGGTTTGATTATGATTGGCTGGTGGACTGGTTTTCCGTTCTGGATCTCTTTCGCGATTTGCGCGTTGGGCGGCATTCTGGGCGTGATGTACTCAATCCCGCTGCGGCGCGCGTTGGTGACAACGTCTGACCTGCCGTATCCCGAAGGCGTCGCCTGCGCTGAGGTTCTGAAGGTCGGCAGTACCAGCGATACCGCGCACGCTTCCGACATCGAACACGGGCGCGCAGGTCTGCTTGCCGTGTTGTGGGGATCGATCGTGGCAGCTGCGTTTGCGGTGATCGTAGCCACGCAACTGTTTGCCTCAGATCTGGCGCAAACCTTTCGAATCGGTAGGCGCGGTGCGGTGAGCGGTTATGATTTCTCTCTTTCGTTCGCGCTGCTCGCCATCGGACATTTGGTTGGTCTTTCCGTCGGCCTTGCAATGCTCATCGGCGCCGTGATCGGCTGGGGCTGGGGCGTGCCGCACTATTCAGCACTAGCACACGACGTCAGTACCGGCGTGGCCGTGATCGCGCAGGGCACTTGGAGCCGTAAGGTGCGTTTCGTCGGCGCGGGCGCAATCGGTGTGTCAGCTGTCTGGACGTTGCTCAAATTGGTAAAGCCCGTCGCCAGGGGCCTCGCCGGCGCGATGGCCGCATCGCGCGCACGCAAAGCGGGCAAGGCCGACACGCTGCCGATTACGGAGCGCGATATCCCTATCGGCATTGTCGGTCTTGTCACATTGGCTTGCATGCTCCCGATTGGCTGGCTGCTCGGCTATTTCGGCAATGCGAGCGGTCTCGGCGCGCATGTAACAACGCTCGTTATCGGCGGCGTCGCCTACGTCGTATTGATGAGCTTCTTCGTCTCGGCGGTTTGTGGTTACATGGCGGGTCTGATCGGTTCTTCCAATAGTCCGCTGTCGGGGATTGGCATTCTGGTTGTGATTGGCGCTGCGTTGCTGCTCGTGTTCGGCATAAAACCGTACGTGTCGCCGGACGCGAGTAAGGCACTGATGGCTTTCGCGCTTTTTACCACCGCAGTAATCTTCAACGTTGCCGCGATTGCGAACAATAACCTGCAGGATTTAAAGACCGGCCAGTTGGTTGATGCGACGCCGTGGAAGCAGCAAGTAGCGCTCGTGATCGGTGTAGTCGCGGGTTCGTTCGTGATTCCACCGGTGCTTGATCTGGTGAATCATGCTTACGGATTCGTGGGCGCCCCGGGTGCTGAGCTGCGGCCCAATCCATTACCGGCGCCTCAGGCCGGCCTGATTTCTTCGCTAGCACAAGGGGTCATCGCTGCTGATATCGACTGGAGTTTAATCCGGACCGGCGGATTGATCGGTATTTGCATCATTCTGCTGGACGAAATCCTCTCGCGCACGACGCGACACATGCGCGTTCCTCCACTGGCGGTCGGTCTTGGAATTTATCTTCCAACGCAGAGCACTTTAATGATCGTGGTCGGCGCGGTCGCGGGCTGGGTCTTCGACAAACGTGCTGAACGCAGCTCCAGGCCGGACGCAACGAAGCAGCTCGGGGTGCTACTGGCGTCGGGCTTGATCGTCGGCGAGAGCGTGATCGGCGTGGTGATCTCCGCAATTGTCGTGTTCTCTGGCGTGGCTGCACCGCTGGCGCTCGTTGGGTCAGGCTTCGGAACCGCTGCGATTATCATCGGTGGGGTTGCATTCGCCGCTACCGCAATAGTACTTTACCGGTGGATCCTGCGGATGGGGGCTGCAAAATCGACATGAAACGAAGCTGGAATTGGTCGCTCTGGATCGGGTTTTTTTTGAGTTGGCTGGTTTCTTCAGCTATACATTTTTCGCGCAATTCCCAATCACGCGCGATTTCCCCTGGGCGAATCTCTTGTTGTTTGCTGCGGGCGGAATTTGTCTCGTAGTGGGACTATTCCGTGCATTTGGCAATGCCCGGGCTTATCGCGGCAAGATCTTCGGACCGATTTTATCCACGCTGGCGATATTGATATTCGGTTTATTTTCTTACGTTCTCTTCTACGAGCTGCGACAGGTCCCGCCTTCGACTGGTGCGCCGCGAGTCGGACAAAAAGCGCCCGAGTTTACGTTGTCGGATCAAGATGGGAGGGATGTGTCTCTTCGTGATCTCGGTAGCAAATCGAAAGCCGTCGCGCTGATTTTTTATCGCGGTTTCTGGTGACCATTGTGTAACTCCGAGTTGCGGAGTTTCCAGCAAAGGCTTCCGGAACTTGAATCGCGCGGGATTCACGTCGTTGCGATTAGCGTGGACCCGCCGGACATCAATCGACGCTAGCGACAAAAGCTTGGCTACACCTATACATTCCTGTCGGATCCAAAAGGGGAAGTGATTCAGCGCTACGATCTATTGCATCGTGGCGCCGGGCCCAAAGGGACGGATATTGCGCGCCCGGCGGAGTTTCTCATTGATTCGAGCGGAATAATCCGCTGGGTGAATCTCACCGAAAACATCGCCGTACGTGCGCGTCCAGAACAGGTGCTGGAAGCCTTTGAGCAAGGGGAGCAAGTCACCCCTCAATAGTTGCAAGCCAGCGTCGCTGAGCACTGCGATTGACGGCGCTCCGCCGCTTCAATACGTTGTGCGCTCGTGCATCCGGAGCTGGAACAACTTCTTATCCTTCAAGATCGACAGCAGAAGATTCGGCAAATCCAGACCGAGATAGAGACCGTGCCGCTGCGGCGGACGAGTCTTGAAGCGCAGCTGGCAGCAAGCGCAAGTGCGGTAGACGCACTGAAACAAAAGGCGCGCGAGGTCGAAGTGAACCGGAAGAGGCTTGAGCTCGATGTGGGGACACGCACCCAGTCCATCTCGCGTCTCAAGACCCAGCAGTATCAGACGCGGAAGAACGACGAATTTCAGGCTCTGGGCCACGAAATCGAGCGGTACGAAAATGAAATTCGCAAGATCGAGGATGAAGAGCTCGAACTGATGGTGCAAGCCGACACAGTTAAGGCCGACCTGGTTGAAGAGGAAAAGAAGGCGGCCAGCGTCAAGGAATCGATCGCACGGCAAACAGCTGATCTCGATGAAAAGTCCAAAGCTTTGCAGTCGCGCTTGGAAGAATTGACCAGGGAACGCGCAGACTTGGCGGCAAAAATCGATGAGGATTTGCTTTCGCGTTTCGAGCGTCTTTTTAACAGCAAAGGCGATGCCGCCATAGTCGCGATCGAGCATGGAGTCTGCACTGGCTGCCATATGAAGGTGACGAGTGCGACCGCCGCGAGTGCCAGAGCTGGGAAAGAGATCGTGAGTTGCGAGAATTGCGGCCGTATTCTCTACGAGCAAGGGTAGGGATCCCGCATTTGCGGGAGGCCGTCCGTTGCGGCGCGCTCGGCGAGCGCCCCCTACCAACGAGCCTTTGGCTCACACATTGAACCGGAACAAAATCACGTCGCCGTCGCGCACAACATAGTCTTTCCCTTCGAGGCGAACTTTCCCCGCTTCACGAGCTTTCGCCAAGGAACCGGCGGCAATCAGGTCATCATAGGAAATCGTTTCTGCCGCGATAAAACCACGTTCGAAATCGGAATGGATAGTTCCAGCAGCAGTTGCTGCCTTGTCGCCCGCGTGAATGGTCCACGCACGCGATTCCTTTTCGCCGGTGGTAAGAAACGTGCGCAGGCCAAGCAAATGATAAACGGCCCGAATGAGTGCGTGCACGCCGGTGTCTTCCACGCCTAAACCGCGAAGATAATCCAGCGCCTCCTGCTCGCTGAGATCAACCAGCTCACTTTCCAGTTGCGCGCTGATGACGATTGCCTCCGTGGCGAAATGGTGGCGCGCGTATTGCTGAACCGCTGCGACATGCCTAGCGGCGGTGTAGCGGAGATCATTGACCCCGGTGTTCTGGCGATTAGGTGTCCCACTGCTACGGTCAGCGCCCGCGGCTACAGACGCCAACTCCGATTCCGCGACATTGCAGGCGAAAATTGTCGGCTTTGATGTGAGCAGGAAAAATCCGCGTGCGATTGCTTTTTCCTCTGGCGCTAAGTCCGCAGTGATAGCGGGTTTTCCCGCATCCAGATGGGGCAACAGCTTCTCGATAATCGCGTTCTCGTTCTTTGCGGTTTTATCGCCGGCGCGGACTTCCTTTTGCAATCGATCGTGTCTTTTCTGAAGCGAGGCTAGATCCGCCAGGACGAGCTCGGTGTTGATTACTTCAATATCTCGAACCGGATCGATCGTCGCGCTGACGTGATGGATATTGCTATCTTCGAAGCAGCGCACCACCTGGACAATCGCGTCCACTTCACGAATGTGGTGAAGGAATTGATTCCCGAGCCCTTCACCTGCGCTGGCGCCTTTGACCAGGCCGGCAATGTCGACGAATTCGATCGCAGCTGGGACAATTTTTTTCGAATGGGAAATTTGCGCGATTTTTTGCAGGCGCGGATCAGGCACGGTCACAACGCCGACGTTTGGATCGATAGTGCAAAAAGGATAATTTTCCGCCGGCGCCTTATGCGTCCGCGTAACGGCGTTAAAAAGCGTCGACTTCCCGACGTTTGGCAATCCTACAATTCCGGCGCTGAGCATGATTCTGTGGTAGCGGCGTTCCACCGCCGAAAGCGAGCGACGCTCAGAGAGCGCCGCTACAGTTAACAATCGGGCCGGCGGGATTTGAACCCGCGACCTCTTGAACCCCATTCAAGCGCACTACCAAGCTGTGCTACGGCCCGCTGGAGCGAATACTGTTTGCCACTTCTGGGTCGGAGGCAAACCTTTCCATGCGATGCCATGAAAACGATGATCCTAAAGTCT
>QHOS01000155.1 GCA_003219415.1 Verrucomicrobiota bacterium
TATCCTTGGTCTGTTTGGAGACGTCGTACCGGAACTTTCCAAAGTCGATGATCTTGCAGACCGGGGGGGTGGCGGTTGGGGCGATCTCCACCAGATCGAGACCAAGACCTTGAGCTTTGCGCAAGGCGTCACTTAGCTTCATGACGCCAAGCTGTTCGCCGGTAGACCCCATAATAACCCGGATTTCTCGGGCGCGGATCCGACCGTTTACACGAATTTGTGGTTGCAGATTCGAACTAGCTCCTGGCCGACGGAGCGGGAGTGCACCGCGCCGCCGTATTTCCATTTATCGCAATTCCTGGCGTCACACTCGGCAAACGCCCGGACACTCTAACCTCAACACGGCTGCGATTCACCGCGACGAGCGCTCGCTAATAATCGCGAGCCGAAGGGAAGTTGTAGGCAACAATTTCGCGCTGGCAAGGCGAATCTCGTGACAACCAAGTGTCAATCTTCCAACGATCACGTTGCCGGCGGGTCGCCAAAATGGGCCTTGTGCGCCGCGTATGCAGTGACGTCATCGAGCATCGAATCGAGCGTTGCAGTCAGCGGCTCGAGTTTTACAACCCCGGAAAACAGTGCGCGGTCGCCGATTTCGGTGTCGATTAAGAATGCCGGACGTTGCGTGATCTGAAGCGCATGAAATTCCGCCGTCGAAGCGCGAACGCGCTTTTCGATCTCGGGCGAACGCGCGCGCTCGAGCAGCTTTTTCTTCTCAACGCTGGCAGCCGCCGCACCGATCTCGACGGCGATTTCCCATTCGCTTACCTTTTTCCCTTCGCGCAGCGCGGCATTGGCCAGCGCGAGACGAACGCGATCATCAGTGAACCCAAAGTCCTTGGCCGCCTCGGCCACGCAATTCGGCGGGAGCCACTCCGGCAAACTGGGATCGTACCAATCAGTGTTGAGCATAAATGGCGAACGCATCATCATTCCGCTGCGCCGATAGAACCATTGCTCCTGCTCCCGCGAAGTTGGCAAGCCATTCGGATCCATCAACGCGATCTTCCACTGAAACTCGACGCGGCCATCATAACGCTTCTTTAATTCCGCCCACGTTGGCTCGGACCAAAAACACCAGGATGAAACAACTTCGAGATAATCGGTTACAGTGATGCGCATGCTTCAAAGTTAAAAGGGCTGAAAAAGTTACAAGATTAAAAAGTTGGGGCGTTGAAGCGTTTAGCCGATAAAGCGATGAAGCGGGTGATTCTTGTTGCCGGTTTAACGCTTCAACGCTTTAACGAGTCACGAACCCACGGTTTGGACCATCCATGCAATCCTTTCTAACGAAGTAACCCGTTAACTTTAGTCGTGGACCTGAATCATATTTTTCTCTTTCTCGCGGTGATTTCACCGCTGGTAGTTCTGGCCCGAGCATGGCGTCCCGGACCGCTTTATCGTGGCTGGCGTATCGCTGCGCTTGTTGTGCTGATTATCTCCGTTGTAGCGTGGATTCTCACTCCCCGTGCGGCTGGTTACATCGGCGGTTTGGCTTGGATGGTCGTTCTCTTTCTTCCGGCGATTGGCTCACGCAAAATGACAGAGCTGGCCGCTCGGGGAGGCTACAGATCGGCCGCAAGACTCGGCAAAATTCTTCAAATTCTGCACCCCAGCGCGGAGCTGCGAGATCAGGTCCAGTTATTTCAGCGTTTGGATTCTCGGCAAAACCACCCTGTTCCTTTCGCATCCGTCCCAGTCGCGGACCGTATTCGGCATAGCCAACTCCGACGCGCGCCGGCGGTTCTGGTGTTGATTGTGCTCAACGCTGTTGTGTTCCTGGTCGAGATTTCTGTTGGGGATCTGAATGACCCGGAAGTCCTGCATCGAGTCGGCGCATTGGAGTCTTATGCTGTTGTAGTCCAAGGCGAATACTGGCGGCTTTTCACTGCGCTCTTCTTGCACGGGGGTCTTACCCATCTGCTTTTCAACGTTTTCGCACTTTATATTCTTGGCCCGCCGTTAGAACGATCCATAGGCACAATCCGATTCGCTGTGTGCTACTTAATGTCAGGTCTTGCCTCCAGCGCGGGTGTCGTGGGTTTGACGGTACTGGGCTTCGTACAAGTGGCACAGCTCGTTGGCGCGTCCGGCTGCATTATGGGAATCGTCGGCACGTGGGCGGGATTTTTACTGCGACATCGTCATGCGCCGCAGGCGAAACAACGCCTGGCAAACATCGTAATGATCATAGTGATTCAAGTCGCCTTCGATCTTTCGACACCACAGGTCAGCATGGCTGCGCATCTGTGCGGACTGATCGCCGGCTTCTTTCTCGGACTCGTCCTCGCGCCACGAGGTGTAGCTGATACGACGAGTTGAATTGTCGTCGTTGGCTCATCTAGGGTAAGATTTTTCTCGCCATGCGAACCAAAACCGTTCTCGACAACGCCGTTCGCAATAGAATCTTCGTTTTTCTTCGCTACCTTGAAATTTGCCAGTGACCGGGGTCGCCGACCTCGGCTACAGGAATTCGCATGCCGACTCTTCAAACGTATAACGTGACTCCCATCCTGCCGGCGGCGCTCGAACCGCTGCGCGAGATGAGCTTCAACCTTTGGTGGACATGGGAGCCCGCCGCGCGCCGGCTGTTCCGCCATCTCGATCCCGATCTCTGGAACCGGACAAATCATAATCCCGTCCGCATGCTTCAGCTTTCGCGGCAATCCCGGCTTGAGGAGCTCGCACAGGACAAAACTTTCCTGCGCGAACTAAAGCAGGTCTTCGAGGAATTCGAAAAATATCTCGGGCGACACGACACTTACGGAAAGACGGGAGCCGGAAGCGCGATCAAGAATCCGATCGCCTATTTCTCGGCTGAATTCGGTTTTCACGAATCGATCCCTAATTATTCCGGGGGTCTTGGTATACTCGCCGGCGACCATTGCAAGTCGGCGAGCGATCTCGACCTCAATTTCGTTGCAATTGGTCTGCTCTATCGACATGGCTATTTCCGGCAGCAAATCGACAAAGACGGCGTTCAGGCAGCAATCAATCTGAATCAAAATTTTTATCATCTCCCAATCCGCGAAGCGCTCCGTAGCAATGGCAAACCGCTCATTTCCGTACCGATTTTGGATCGGCAGGTTTTTGCCAGGCTTTGGGAATTACGCGTGGGGAGGGTAAGCCTTTATCTTCTGGACACCGATATTCAGGAAAACAGCGCGGAGGACCGATTGATCACCGCCGAGCTTTATGGCGGCGATCTAGAGATGCGCATGCGTCAGGAGATCATGCTCGGAATCGGTGGCGTGAAAGCGCTTGCGGGACTCGGCATTCAGCCGGCTGTGTTTCACATGAACGAAGGACACTCGGCGTTTCTGGCACTCGAACGCATTCGTCTCAATGTCGTGGAGAAGAAGCTCGACTTTTATTCAGCTCTTCAGCTGGTAGCGGCGGCCAATGTATTCACCACACATACGCCCGTTCCCGCGGGCAATGACTCGTTCCCCCGCGAGATGATGCGAAAATATTTCGGTAATTTCGCCAAGGAATTAAACATTCCGTTCGACGAGCTGTTCACGTTCGGTCAGACCCGCCTCGATCCAAACGATCCCTTCAGTATGACCATCCTGGCGCTGCGTCTTAGCCGACACTCCAACGGGGTAAGCAAATTGCATGGCGAAGTCACCCGATCTCTTTGGAAAGATGTCTGGTCCGGCGTGCCCGTCCAGGAAGTGCCGATCACCAGCATCACAAATGGGATCCATACAAAAACCTGGATGGCGCCGGAGTTCGCCGCGCTTTATCGCAAGCACCTCGGTGTGTGGGAGGAACACTTGGCCGAGCCGGAATTTTGGCGCGGCGTCATTGATATTCACGATGCTGAACTTTGGGAGACACATCAAAACCTCAAACTCCGCCTGATCAACTTTATCCGCGATCGGGAACGACAACGCCGCGAAAGACTGGGCGAATCTCCGGAGTCGATTCGCAAAGTCAATCGCATCCTTGATCCGGAAATTTTGACGGTGGGCTTTGCGCGCCGTTTCGCGACTTACAAGCGCGGTACGCTTTTGTTCAGCGACAAGGAACGATTAAAGCGATTGGTGAATGATACCA
>QHOS01000199.1 GCA_003219415.1 Verrucomicrobiota bacterium
CCAGTGGACTGAATTTTGCATGACGTTGCCGATCGCGAGCGACTCGGAGCGCATGCAGGGCCGCACTTTCGAGAACCAAATTGTGAGGCAAACATACCCCGATGCGATGCCGCATGTGAATCGTACTTAATGCAGCGCAATGACTGCTGGCAGATAATTGCGGTTCTTGAGAACCATAACGAAAGAACTGTTCTGCGAACAAGAATGAAACTAGCAATATTCCTCTCGCTAATAAGTGCTTCAGCCGCGATAAACGTAGGTCACGGGGCTGACGTAGCACCGCTGAGCTTACAGCAGAGCATCCCTCTACCCGGCGTGAAAGGGAAGTTCGACCATGTCGCGATTGATTTAGTTGGCCAGCGGCTCTTCATAGCCGCGAAAGCGAACGACACCCTAGAAGTCGTTGACCTAAAGAATGGGAGTCGGCTGCAAAGTGTGACTGGGTTCCACGAACCGCAGGGAGTTCTGTACCTCCCGGACACAAGGCAGGTCGTAGTTGCCAACGGCGGCAACGGAGAAGTACAATGCCTTGACAGCTCGTCATTGGATGTAATTAAGCATATCTCATTCACTGCCGACGCGGACAATCTTCGTTATGACCCGCAGGCGCGGTTAGTCTATGTCGCCGCGCAAGACGGCGTGCTCGGTGCCATCGATTTACAAACAATGCGGAAGCTACCCGAAATCAAACTTCCTAGTCATCCCGAAGCATTCGCAATCGAGAGCGGCGGGCGCCGTCTCTTTGTAAATGTTCCGAAAACAGACAGCGTTTTTGTGATCGATCGCAGCAAATCAGAAGTCATCGGTCGATGGCAACTGACGAAAGCAAAGGTGAATTACACGATGGCTTTCGATGAGGCGCACAGCAGGCTATTTGTAGGTTGCCGTAATCCCGCGAGTGTTGTCGTGGTCGACAGCAAGACCGGATGTGAAGTTACTACATTCCCCATCGGCGGTGAAACCGACTGCATTTTCTACGATGGGAAGCATCAGCGGATATATGCCACCGGGGCCGAAGGTACGCTCGACGTGGTGGAACAAGTGGACGCTGATCATTACCGCGTGCTCGCAAAATTGCTGACGGCTCCGCTGGCACGGACTTGCTTGTTTGTGCCTGAACTTGACAGACTCTTCGTCGCTGTGCCGCGACAGAAAGACCGTGATGCCGAGCTGCGTGTCTACCAGGCGCGCCATTGAAACACCTTCGCGAAGTACGTGAGTTTCCGGTAGTGCCTGAATTTGAAAACGAATCGATTTTATAAGTATCCGCGCTGACGCTTCGTGTCGTTCCGGCAAGCGAAATATGTCCTGCTCCTGTGGTAGCGGGAAAAAAGAAATGTTGTGGCTCGATCGACAAAACAGACTGGACGTCCGTGTTACGGCGACGCAGACGGCTCCGGAGGGGGGTCGGCCAGCCGGCGACCGCGAACTTGGTGTCGATGGCGATCATCGATTTGTTGCAATTTCAAGCGCTGCTCGTCGGTGAGATTCGCAGCCATTTCCTGATGTGCGCCCAGTATGACTGCATGGGCGCGCCAGGCAGTGTCTCGTCGCATTCGTTTGAGTTGCACAGCCGTTTTATCGATGATTGGCGATATTTTTACGAGTTGGTCCGGCGTCAACTTAAGCTGCATGCGGAGCCTTTCCTTCATCCTAAGGCCTATTAGTCGATGCTGAAATTGATGGAGAAGATGCCGGTCGTGTAAGCCTGCAACAAAAGCGCCGGTGACGCCCCCAGCGATGAACACAAGGATAAAGCCGCCAATCAGTTTCCACTGCAATGAGCGGTTCACTTTAAGAGCTCATCTAGCATCGCCGCATCGGCGATGGCGAACTCATTCGTGAAACGCTCACCGACTTCTTCCCGGTGTTGCCTTGACTCGTGAACTGCTCCAACCGTCGACATGACGATAACGGCCGCCGACAGCAATGCGATACGCCGAGGCAGCAGTGTCAGGCCATTCGCATTGGTCGCACTTGCGCGCCAGAGCGCGACCATCCGCGTAACGAATCCAAACGGCATCGCCGCGGGAACATGGAGACCGGAGTAGGTGTCGATGTTAGATCGGAACTCAGGTCGTATCCCTGGAAAGGATTGATTTGTCGAACTCTCATGTTGAGCGCAGTCTTCTCTGAAAAGCCCGAGCTGATCGGGAGTGATTGTGCGCAAGCTGCGTCGCATTCCGGTTAGCTCCCGAAAGGCTTTGCTGATAACCGCAACATTATCGCCGGTCGGCTCGCCGTGCCGCCGTGGAAAATGGCTCACCGGCAGCTCCTTGACCGTCATGCCAAACGCGGATGCTTGGGCGAAGATTTCGGCGTTAACCATCGCGCCTGCCGAGTGGATCTGGACACTGTCGAAGACATGGCGCTTGAATGCTTTGAAAGCGCAGTCAATGTCGCGGATCTTGGTCCTGAGGACGCTCCGCACGAGGATATTCCAACCCCAGGCAAACAACAACCTGTGCGGCGGGTCATGTCTCCGAGCTCGGTAACCAGCAACGATGTCGTAGGCATCCGTTTGTTCTAGGAGCGTAGCCACTTCCCTCAAGTCGAACTGCCCATCGGAGTCGGTGAAGAAAATTACATCATACCGCGCCCTCTCGATGCCGGTTTTGAGCGCGGCACCGTAGCCTTTGTTCCTCGCATGATGAACAACACGCACGTTGGAAAACTCCAGGGCCAGGTCATCGCAAATCTCAGCCGTGCGATCTCTACTGCCGTCGTTCACCACAATGATCTCAAAAATTGGAGCAAATTTCGGTATGATCCGACAGGCGTCCTCAACGACAGACCGGATGTTTGCCTCTTCGTTAAACGCAGGAAAAATGACCGAAAGGGATTGGGAGTTAGCGACGGTTTGAACCTTTCGATTTAAGCACTCGTGCGCCCCAATTCTTTGGAGCGGACGATCCGATCTGATCTCAGAATCGAGGCTCAAGAAAGGCATCCTAGGCAGATTATCACAAACGTGTCAAGCGGAAAAAGTGAGCGTCTCTATTGCGCTAGCTCATCTACTCCGCAATGGGTTTACGATGGCGAGCAACTTCGCATGGCGTAACTGCTGGCAATCTTGTGGTAGCTAGGATTTTAACCGATACGCTAATCAGTCGTTTGCCTCATTGTGTCCTCGGAGCGCGCTAGGACGGCAATGTTAATCTTTTCTATGTGGTAATGACGGGATCTGGCAAACCGAGAGTCTCGATGGTATTTCCCGGTACAAACTTTATCAGCAGCAGTCGCTTTGCGGGGAGCAACGCAAGATATTCAGCACGCGCAATCCGGGAACGTCCAATGCCTCCAGAACGCGCAGTTGTTTATACTGGCATCGAAGCATCGCCGCGTCCCCATGACCAGCTGCTTCCCGACGACAAAATCGCCGTGCGCAAGTTCGATTCGATAAATCCAGTTCCTTCAATTTTTTGCAAAGCCGCCGCACTTTCGGACCGCTCCCCACGGTTGTTTCAATTCGCTCACTGTCGGCGGCTCCGCAGGATCGGCTTCGGTGCTACGCAACGCGTCGACCGTCGCACATCCCTTACCGAGGGGTCGATGGCATGCGCGGTAGTGGATGGAGGATCGAATCTTTTGGAGACGTGATGGCTCGCGGTTTGTCCAGCCTCGCGGAAACTTCTCGCGATTGATGGGCGCTTAGCAAAATGACTTCAACTACTTTTGAAGTCGTATCGAGGAGCGGGTCGTTAAAGATAACCCGCGAGCGGAATTAGTTTGGCTTTTTAGGGCGATACAATCGCTTGCTTTGAAGCAGAATTGTTGATTTGCTCAAATACTGGCTGAGAGCTTCGCGAACGATAACCGCTTCGCTTTCGCCGCGTTTGTCGGCTAGGTCATCGATGCCACGCTTCATATTAGTTGAAACGCGCGCTTTGATTATTTGGGCTTTGCGCTGCTTCATGGCTCGATTGTCGTGGCACAATTGGCCACGCAGATTTCTACGGAAACTGGAAGAGCAAGTTCCAAAAAATAAATTTAAATTTTGTTGACGTTCGGCGCCGCTTGTGTCACAAGAGGGGCCGCGTTGCGAGGGCCATTGATTCTTTATGTGACCCGCATCGCGGCGAGTCCCAGCGGCAAAAAGCAAAGACTCGTCCGTAAGGACTGAAAAGTGGACACAAAGCGGCGAAATAGAAAAATGAGCCGACGGCTGCAGGCCGTCGGCTCAAATGGCGCTTGGTTGTAACCCCAACGTAGACCCAAAGAGTGCCGGTTTGATTCCGGCAGCCCGAAATCGAACTAGGAGACAACGTCACCAATGAATCAGATCACCAAAAAAAAACACCGTCGATCCCGTCCGTTTAGAATGTCGTTTTTAGTTGGCGCGCTATTCTGCGCATTTCTTACGACGACGGAGAGAGCATTCTCCGAAATTCCTCTCATCGCAGTTGATTTGGCTTGGGTAGCGCCCTCGGTCCTCCTTGCCAGCGAGGACTTTGACAGCGTGACATCACCGGCGGCGCCGCCTGGATTGTCGAGTCCCACGCAGGTCATATCCAGTGCTGTCCAGCCTACACCGACACAGCGGCCGCGCCCGACCCCAAGGCCGCGCGCGACGGTTAATCCGACACCAACGCCAATACTTACACCGGTACTTCCGACTGGCGTGTTCAGCCTGACCGGTTACGGCCGGCAAATTAAAGGATTAAGTAACCCTGACGTTGACGGCATTTCGATTCGTGATAAATGGTGGCACTTGGAACCGAGCGAAGGCGTTTACGACTGGTCAACATTGGACGCCTACGTTGCGCAGATCACTCCAACCGGCAAAAAAATACTCATTCGGATTGGGACAATGGGCGGGCGATATTCCTTGGGCGGCAATACGCCGGACTGGGTGATGGACGCCGTTGGCGCAAACACGATCAGCTATTATGACAGCGGCCACACCCTAAAAACTATACCGCTTTTCTGGAATCAGACTTTTCTCGACAAAAAGAAGGCAATGATAGCAGCGGTGGGCGCGCGCTATTCCGGCAATCCGCTGGTCAAGGTGGCAACTGCAAGCTTTGCCAACCGCAATAGTGAAGATTGGAGCATGCTGGACTCAACGCGAATTGACGGAATTCCGCCTGCTGGCTCGTCGGAAGCGAGTCGAATGCTCGCGGCGGGCTACACACACGCAAAAATGGTGGACGCTGGAATGCAAATAATGGATGCAGCCACGGCCGCTTGGCCAAATCAGGTGATTTACCTAGCTATCGGACGCATCGATCGGCCATTGGAACAAGACCCGGATTCGGTAGCGCGCGACGTTCGGGACGCCACTCGCTCGAGGTGGGGCGCGAACCGCCTTGTCATCGGAAAAGAAATAATATCAAACGTCATGCCGTTCCCGCCGCCAGACCCAACGAGTGCTTGGGCATTGTTGTATAACTCAAGGCCTGCCATCGCCGGACAAAATCTGGCAGCTGGCTACGGAAGCTGCCGAATGAATGGCGACAATTGCAACGGTTTGACTTATGACCAAATTTTGCGCGGAACCGTAGATCACTTTGTTAGCTACGGCGGCAAATGGCTTGAGATTTATGCCGACGACGTGACCAATTTGCCGGGCGCGATTCACTACGCGCATGGGCTTATAGGCCACTGACGTCAAGAATCCATGATTGACATGCCAAATGAAATTGAATTGGCTGTGAGTCATGTTCAGGTCGCGCCTGATTTCTCGGGCAAAGACACAGACCCCAATTCACTCACTTCGAGTTAAGCGCGCTCGTGCATCTTGGCCCGGGAGATTGATTGTGCAGAAAAAATTATTGTGTCAGCGATTATTCCTGTGGCATCCGCGAACGGGAATCCCTATCGACTCCTCCGGGAGAGCTGTCCCGATGTCGCCGGCAAGGAACGCGGTTTCCCAACTGGCCTTGCATAAGAAGAAAAATGACCGACAAACAATCTTGCCGGTTACATTAGAAGGAAATGGAGACACCGCTGCCGATTGAAACGGATTACCCCGAAGATGTATTTCGGCCTGATCTAGCCCCGGAATATCGCGTGGGTTGTGCGAAGGCATACTTTAAGAGTAATTTCTTAGCTCGCAGGGTGTTTCGGAAGAGGGTCGAGGTTGCCTTTAGTCTAATGCCATCCGGGCAATGTGATCGCGCCCTCGATGCCGGGACGGGCGCGGGTTTCCTTTTGCCTGGCCTCGCCGCACGGTGCCGGGAAGTGGATGGCGTCGATTTGTCGCCCATCATCCACTACACCCAAGGCATGCTGGATAACCGTGATTTGCATAACGTAAAGCTTACCGATGCGGACCTTCTTCATCTCCCCTTCACTGATTGTGCGTTCGACCTGGCGGTCTGTTTAAGCGTGATCGAGCACATTCCCCAGCCGGAGGATGCCCTCAAAGAGTTGGCAAGAGTGCTTCGTAACAATGGTGTGCTTATACTTGGGTATCCCTTAGAGCACGCCTTCCTCAAGTCGCTAAAACGGATGTACCGAATCGAAAAGCGTCTGCGCTTGCGCATTCGGGGCGAACCGCTGCCGCAAGGAAAAGCCTTTCACCCGCACGTAACAAATTGTCGGGACTTGGAAAACCTCGTAAGCCGGATCTTCGGAATTGAGATCCGTCACGACATCCGAATACTTGGTTTCGCAGTTTACCGAATCTTGAAGCTCCGGAAAACAGCGATCAACGGCTGACCCCGTCGACCTGAAGCCCTGATGAGGGAAAGCTTCGTTCTTGTTAACGTTGCTTGGCTGTTACTTCGCGCACGCAGAGAAAACTGGTCGTGACTTCGCCTTCGCGCCCGGGTGCCTACATGTAGCGGGTGCAATGCTGGTCCGTGCAAAGAAACAACTGCCGCGCCGGATGCGCTTATTCTCCATCGGCGCGTCGGCACTGAAAGATCTGACCGGTCCTTCTGGTATTGCGGAAGTCGGTGGAACCGCGCTAGGCCAGTTCGCGGGCGAGTTGCCGGAAGAGCCATCGCTTTTCGATCTCAAGCAAGACCGGCGTCATGCGCGCGGCCAGCAAATCGCCAAGATTTTTATCCCGCGCGATGGGCAGCTGCTGGCGCGCCAAGTCGAGCTTCCCTTTCCGCAACGTCATTGAAACGGCGGTGCGCTGCAATTCAAAAAGCCTCGCCGCCAGTGCGAAAAGGGCAGGTTCACGAGGTCGTTCGGTTAAGCTGCCGAGATAGCTGCGGTCGAAGGCAGCCAGACTTTGCGTGATGATTGCACGCCTTCGATCGAACGGTCGCCGTAGAGTAAAATTCCATAAGTGGCGTCGCATAGAACTGCGGAAAACGGCAAAGTCCCAAAGATGCGCGCCCTCCCGCAACCTACCGGGCGGATCCACCAGAAAGAGCTCATTATTACTGAACAACAGATTCTCCGCTGTGTAATCACCGTAAACCCGGCCCATGCTGACTCGCAGCTGAGCCACACTTTCAAGGACCGCTTGAAGGACATTTTCTTCGCGAGATGAAAGGTGCCACGGGGCCGTCTCGAAATCGCGCGCGAGCGACTCCACGGGCATCGGAGCGATTTTTTCCGTGCGGGCGATTTGAAGTTGCGCAATGATTTTTCCGGCAAGCTGGCATGCAGGAAGCAGGTCGCCTTCGCTAGCTTGATTCCAGATCAAGTGCGAGATTGGCTTACCTTGGGCGAATTCCATTAAATAGACCCGCTTCTGCGGAAGAATGCCCAGGCCCCGCGGCACGCGCAATCCGGGAATTTGAAACGTCGCCAGCGCTTGCAACTGGTCATATTGGTATCGCAGCATCTCGTCGGTACCCACGATCACTTGTTTCGCCAATGCGACATGACCGCTCACAAGTTCAATTCGATAAATCCGGTTCCTCCAATTTTTTGCGAACAGGTGGAAATTTTGCACCGGTTCGCCCAACGCTTTGCCCAATTCCCCCACGGTCGGCGCCTCCACTGGATCGACCTCGCTGCTGCGCGTCACTTCTATACGTTGGCGCGCATCTTGGATGTACCCGAAATCGAACGCGTGCGGCACCGGGGCGGGCTTGAGCGAATCTTTCATAAAGTTAATGGTGCGCGATTTGTCCAGCCCTCGCGAAAACTTCTCACGACTGGTCGCCCTCATGACACAACTTCACGGCGATTCTATGTAATCCGCTAGAAATCCGCCAGAGCTAAAACGTCAAGTGTGAAAGCGGGCCAGGCAGATCTGCCTGCGCTGGTCATCGGGGCAGCTCACGGGCGAGTTGCCGAAAGAGCCACCGCCTTTCCATCTCCAGCAAAGGCAGCGTGATTCGGTTGGCCAGAGGATTGCCAAGCCGTGCGTGGCCGGCGATTGGCATTTTCTGGCGTGCCGCATCTACCTTTCCTTTTTGCAATGTCATTAACACCGCCGTTCGCTGCAGTTCGAAAAACCGCACGACAGACGCAAACAACCCTGGCTCAGGATACAGTGTGCCGACGTTCGCGAGGTAGCCGTGTTCAAAGGCGGCCATGGCCTGGCGAATACCCGCACGCCGCCGATCGAACGGTCGCCGCAAGGTTAACCTCCATAGTTCGCGCCGCATGAAGCTGCGGAAGATCGAAAAATCCCACAGCTGCACGCCTTGCCGCAACACTCCAGGAGGATCAATCAGAAATAACTCGTCATCTTCAAACAAAAAATTTGCTGGCTTGTAATCGTAATAAACCTGCCCCATCCGCACTTCTGCGCCAGCAAAGCGTTCAAATGCTGATTGAAGAATCTTTTCTTCACGGGAGGAGAGGTGCCACGGAGTGACAGCCAGATCGCGCGCAAGCGTGTCGACGGGCATCGAGCAGATTTTTTGCGTCCACAGCAGATGAATCCCTGCCAGGATCTTTCCCGCAAGTTCACATGCCTTGAGCAGGTCCTCTAAGCGTTTGCGATCCCGCACCAACCTCGGGATTGTCTTCCCCGGCGCGAGTTCCATTACGTAAGTGCGCTTGGCCGGGAGCAAAGCGAGCACCTCCGGCACGCGCAATCCAGGAAGTTGCAACCGAGCGAGTCTTCCCAGTTGATCGTATTCACATTGGAATTTCGCGTCCGTCCCCACAATCAATTGTTTCGCGACCGCAGCACCGCCTCTCGCGAGCTCAAGTCGATAGACCCGGTTCCGCCAATTCCCTTCCCAAGGTTCGCACCTCTGCACTCGCTCGCCTAGCGCCTCCTCTAACTCGGAGAGTGTGGGTGGCTCCAGCAAAACCGCTTTGCTCATCGGGACCTCATCGAGCCGTCGGCGAGCGGCCTGAACGTAGCCGCAATCGATTGCGTGCGAGACGTCCGCCGCCTGGATGGGCGTTGTCATGAAAATAGCCGATCCGTCGTGTTTTCCCAAACCCTAGTGAAAAACTGCCTCATAACACCGAACCTAACTGTAACGCGATTGTCATAAATAAAATAGTTCTCAGGTAGGACATGGTAAAACAAAACCTGACGCGCTCATTTCGTGTCGTCGTCGGATTGCGCGAACGATTTCAGGAGAGCTTATTGCTCGTGATCGCGTCATTCGACTGGAGGTTCCCTTTTATGAGAATCGCAAGGTTGCGAAGAATCGTCCCGCGGTTGAACCGAGCGTGATCGGTGCGATTGGCGAGCACAATTGCTTCGACATCGAGCTCTATAACTTTGCCGAGAAGCTCTTTGAAAAAGGCCCGCGCAGGAGCGCAAAACGCAATCAGCGCGAGATTAGCTGCTCTAAATTCGGGGCGAGGACTTGGATCCAAGAAGTTTTGGCTTTCTGTCGAAGGGGCCGGGCGATTTTTGCTGAGCAACACGGTGTCAACGATCTGACATTAAATATCTGACGATTTGCCGCGTGCAATTGGCTGTTCGTTACATCGGCAGCTCATGAGCGAGTTGACGAAAGAGCCAGCGTTTTTCCATTTCCAACAAAGGCAGCGTAATGCGATTTGCTAAAGAATCACCAACGCGCACGGTGCTAGAGGTGGGCATCATTTGGCGCGCCATGTTAATCTTTCCCTTCTGCATCGTCATTAACACCGCCGTTCGCTGCAGTTCGAAAACCCGTACGACAAATGCAAACAACCCAGGCTCAGGATATGGGGTGCCGACATTCGCGAGGTAGCCGTGTTCAAAGGCGGCCATGCCCTGGCGAATGGCCGCACGCCGCCGATCGAACGGTCGTCGCAAGCTGAGCCTCCATAAGTGGCGTCGCATCGAGCTTTGGAAAGCCACAAAATCCCTCAAATGCGCGCCTTGCCGTAGCGTATCTGGAGGGTCAACTAGAAATAACTCATTATTGTCGAACAGCAGATTGGCTGGCTTGTAATCGTAGTAAATCTCGCCTATGCGCAATTCGGCTCGAGCAAAGGTTTCAAGCGCCAATTGCAGAATCGTTTGTTCGCGTGATGAAAGATGCCAGGGAGCCGCAGCCAGATCGCGCGCCAATGGTTCGACCGGCAACGGCGAGATCTTCTCCGTGCGAAGAATATGCATTTGCGCGAGGATTTTTCCCGCTAGCTCGCAGGCCAGCAGCAGGTCGGCCCGCCCACTTCGATTCCAAAGCAGCGACTCGATTGTTTCTCCTGGGGCGAACTCCATCACGTAGACGCGCTTGGGGCGAAGGAAAGCCAGCGCCTTTGGCACTCGCATTCCGGGAATGTCCAACTTCGATAGCAGTTCCAACTGATTGTATTGGTATTGAACCATGGCCTCAGTCCCTCTGACTGCTTGTTTGGCGAGGGCAGCACGGCCGCTCGCCAGCCCGATTCGATAAACACGGTTCCGCCAATTCTGCGCCCACAGTTCACATTTTTGTACCCGCTCCCCTAAAGCTAGTTCCAACTCCAGCAGGTTGGGCGGCTCCACCGGATGGGCCGTGCTGGCGTGCATCTCCGCGACGCGTAGCTGGGCAGCCCGGACGAAGTCGCAATCGAAGGCAGGCGAGGGTGTAATCGCAGAGTGGATCGAATGCTTCATCGTAGTGATCCTATGCGAGCTCGCCTAGCGATGGTGGAAGCCTTCACGGCGATCAATCATGCGCGGAACAATGTTCTAGACTATAGTAGTTGTTTGTCTCCCGGGCTAGGCGGGAATATTAGAACTGGCTAGCTGAATTAAAGCTTTCTTGACTGGAATGACGAGGCAGGGATGCTTCAACGTGCCGAGCTCAAAATGGCGTAGTTCTTTCGAGCAGCTGCGTCTGCTTTTGAGCATCAGCCGCATACCACAGTCGCGGCTCGAGCAAGTTCGGTTAAAGCTCGATCGCTTTTCCCTCGCGTTCGCACGCAGCGATCCCGCTCTCGACCCCATTAGAGTTCCGCCAGTCGTGATCGGAGCAGTTGGGGGCTCCGGCACGCGGGTTCTAGCTCAAGTGCTCCGGAAAGCTGGTTGGTTTATGGGTCAGCGAGTGGATTCGCGCAATGAAGATTCTCTGCCGATCGCCTGGTTCTTGACCAAGTGGCTCAAAAGCCTACACGATTTTCCAAACGTCGATAGCCACACGCTGAGTAAGGCCACGAGCGACTTCGACCGGATGGTACAGGTGCATAGACGTGGCATCCCCTCATGGGACGCTCCGTGGGGATGGAAAAATCCGCGCAGTATGTGGTTGCTTCCGTTCCTAGTCGATCGGTTCCCGCAAATGAAATTCATTCACATGATCCGCGACGCCCGCGACATGATGTTATCGGAAAATAGATATTTCCTCAGGAGTCACGGCGAGTGGTTACTCGGTCCCGAGTGGTGGCGGAATCCGCTAGCGGCACAACTTGAATTGTGGCGGCTAGGGAATAAACGGGCGGTTGAGTTCGGCGAACGTTACCTTGGCGATCGCTATCGCATGATCCGTTACGAAGACCTGTGCCAGAAACCGGCCGAAACCATCAGACGGCTCCTCGAATTCCTCGACGCACCGAAGATGAACGTCGATCCGTTGATCGAAGGAATTAGTGATCGAGGTAATATCGGGCGTTGGCGCCGAGCAGGCGGGCCAGAGGCTGGCGAGTTAGGCGCTGGTATACACTCCGATTTGGAGCGCTTCGGCTATACTGCATGAGACGACGAAAGACAGGTAAGACTCTACGAGCTTGCTGTTACTGTCTCGCCATTGCAGCTACGAATCAGGTCTTTGCCGAGCAGGAGCCGCCGAAGCGCACAGGTCTATGGGTCACACAAAAGATTTCCGAAAGCGCAGCGAATCTTGCCGGCTTTGAAGCCGCGATCCGGGGAAATCCACATCTAGCCGGCGTCTGCCTCACCGTTGGCTGGAAAGAAATCGAGACCGAACCTGGCAAGCCGGACTTTAGCTCAATCGATAAAACGGTGGCAGTGCTTCACCGCATCGGAATGAAGTATGAGCTCGCTCTCAAACCTGGAATTGATACACCGGCTTACGTTTTCCGACAGGGCGCCCAGTCCTTGCAGACGAGCGTCACGAATCCCCACCGCGCTAACTTTGGCGAGACAGTAAGTGTCCCAGTCCCGTGGGATCCGATCTATCAACGGAATTTCTCGCGCGTAATTGCTCAACTAGGCGAACGCTATGCCGCCGATCCTTTATGCGTGGGCGTGGTGCTCACTTGCGCGAATTTTATGAGCAAAGAAATGCATTTGCCAAAAACGCCCGCGGATCGCGCGAAATGGCAAGAGATGGGGGACTACGGAACCAAGCTTCTCGACGTCTACAAGAAGTATACCGATGAGTGGGCCAAAGCGTTTCCAAAACAGCAAATATCCCTTCATTTATCTCAGGTATTAGATCTGCCTTCGACGTTTTTTGAACGCATCATCGATTACGGAGTGAGCAAACATCCGAAGCAGTTCACGATTCAGAATTGCCAACTCACCGGGCGCAGAGAAGACACGGGTAGGATCAGTTATGATCTTGTTCTGAAGTATCGCGACCGCCTCCATCACGGATTTCAAAGTCTGGCTGGTTTTGGCCATGGTGGCGAAAGAATGGGCTCTATCCAAATGGCCGTCCTCAACGTTGTTCATGCCGACGGGGAATATTGGGAGCTGTGGCACGGCGACGGTCTCAGCGCGGAAACATCGGGTGAAGTAGCCAAAGCATGGGAGGAAGCGAAGCGACTCGGCTACGATGCTTACAAAAAGAAGCTCATCGCCGAAGGTCGTTATCAAGAGCAAAGCCGCGGCCACCACCGGGGAAGGGGCAGGCGTGGCCGACACGACGCCGTGCTGACGCCTGATGTATAACAGGCCTTAAAGTCGCTTGTTAGCAGTTGTTACTCGCGGGTTGCAGATTTTCCTCACTTCGATTGTGGTGCGGAAGTGCCTACAGGGCGAATCCGCGATCCTTTGCGCCGAAGGCTCTTTTCGATCGGCGCAGCTACGCGGAAGGCGACCAACCAAACCTACTTAGCGTTATTGCCTGTAGTAAGGTCTACTGACTGGTTTTCTCCGCCAATGAGCAGGACTTTGCCGCGGTAGGACTCAAAAACAACCTTGGCGTGTTCATTTAGGTATACACGCGCCTCCGGGCTGCTCAAGTGCCCGAACCCTCCGTAAGGAACGAAAACAATCCAGGTGCGCCGTCCCCGACTGATCGCTTCTCGCAGTTCCTTTAAACTACGAATCGCAGCATAGCCACGAAACCTGTCCATAAAGCGTGGTTCCGCAAATTTGGCGTTGTAAATTATTTTCTTCATTAAAATGGTATCCAAAAAGTAATCCCCCCGTATCCCGGCGTAGTGTTCGAAGACGTGTGGGATACCCGCGATGATGATATCACCTGGCTGGAGATGGCTTCTCACGTATTCCGCGGCGCCGCGGTGATCGTAACGATAGGTGTTTAGACGTGTCATCAGCGCAGGACTGGCGTTCGGACTCGAGAGTGAATAAAGTTTCATCAACCACTCATTACTTTGAACGAATAGCAGAAAGAGCATCGCTACTCCAGCGGTATGCGCAAAGCTGCTAGCAACCGTGGAGTTAGATTCGCGCTCGGCAAACAATAACAGCCGATCGTAGAGCACAACAGCCGCAGCTACTCCGGAGAGAATAAGAAGCGGCTGATAATAGATACAGTAGCGCGTGGAGAGAGCCGCAATTAAGTTGGTGTGGCAGAAAAGCAGGGCACCGATTAGAGTAACAACGTAGCGGAAGGCGGGTTGACGCCAGCAGAATGGGATTCCTGCGACAGTCATCAGGGTGAAAAAGACATGGTTCTCCGCCAACAACAGATGGTCGACGTAAAACATTGGCTGCCAGCCATACTTTAGAAAAAAGAGGGAAGGACCGGCGAGATCATTAACGC
>QHOS01000156.1 GCA_003219415.1 Verrucomicrobiota bacterium
TAAAAGTTCGGCAAATAAATGGTCGCAAACATCGATTTAATTCACCACTGACCATTGCTTGCCACGCCGTAGCGCAGCGAAGGCGGGACCACTGATTTGAGATGCGATCGTTTTACGACGATCCCCAGTTGAGAAATCGCCTCCTGCTTTTCCAAAGTTTCCAGGTTCCAGGAATTTTCGAGAACAAGCTTCAGTTGCGCGCTGCTGACCATTTCATATCGGGTGAGAACCAGACATGCTGTGGGCACCGATTCGGCCAGTCGTTGCAAGCGATACCAGGTGGTTTGCGGAATTTTCCGCAGTTCTTCCGGCGAATTAAGAATCAGATCAACAATCACCAGGGGAAAGTTGCCATCTCTTAAGAGCAGATCCGCTGCTTTAACTGCTTCAAGGGCTTTAGTGCAACGCACCCAAAGCAACCGACGCAGAATGGAATTGGCCAGCGCACAAGGATCGAACGAATCGCGCCCATCGATCAGCGCCACGAAATACTTATCGCGATATGCGCCATGGATGAAGGCGTGAACGAGCGATGCGCTCCCCGCGCTTCCTCGCGGGCTGATTAATTCCGTGATCGCCCCTTTGGGCAAACCACCGCCAATAAGTTGATCGAAGGAAGCTAACCCCGTGACTAAACGCGTTCCCACCAGCATGGGCGCCTGCGGGAAACGAATCGCAAGAAGATTGCGCAGATCAATAATCTTGCCGCTCATAGCCATCAAAGAAAATGGCACGGCAGGGAAAGATGTTCAAATGAACATTAAACACACAACCTGAAATTATGAATTAACCTTTAAGCCATTACCAGCTTGGCAAGCACTCGGTAGTTTCTTGCCGATCGATTTTACTTGCCGCCACATCCAACATCAATCTTTCCCAACGGCCGCTGTCGGGAGCCGGCTCGATTCCGTTGAGGCGCAAAAATACGATCGCTGACATCATTGCCGTGCGTTTGTTCCCGTCGAGAAACGGATGATTACGACAAATGTAAAAAAGATATGCTGCTGCTACGTCGATGAGATCAGTGTAAGGAGATTTTCCACCAAAGCTCGATTGCGGAGTCAACACGGCGGAGGCTAACAGGTTTCGTTTCCGGCACTCTTGTTTCCGAACCAGCGATACCATCACGCCTTGAATCTTCAGCTCGCGGGCCGGAACGAGATCTGGATACCGCGGGTTTTCCGCTTTGAGATATGGCCGGCCGCGCTCGACGACATAACGTTTCAATGTTGTTTCGCCGTCGATCAATGCCGCAACAATGTCGCCGTCGTGCACCTCTTTGGCGTCTTCCAAAATCACAATGTCCCCATCAACAATGTGCGCGCCGATCATTGAGTCGCCGCGAACGCGCAAAGCAAACGTGCCCCGATTTTTTTGCACATTGGCTGAGCGGGCATCGAGCGACACGTGGCCCTCGATAGTCTGCTCGGTCAGCGCCGACATACCCGCAGGAATCTGCCCGTAGATCGGAATATCGGTAATCCTGACCTTCATGGCTGGAGTGATTAACGCTCGGGCCTTGCGCGCATGCCGATCGAGAAAACCCTTTCGCTCCAGCGCGGCAATGTACTGCATTACCGATGTCTGGCTGGCGAACCGGAAATGATTTTGGATTTCACGCGTGCTTGGCGTGAGCCCTTTCTCGCGTTGCTCGCGCTGGATGAAATCGAGAACTCTCTTTTGCCGGTCGGTCAGCATGTTTGTATCATCCTCCGGAGTATCGCGGATGCAAGTTCAAATGAACATGAAGAAGTGCCTCGCGTCGCCATCTTCGAATCCCGTTGTCATGTTGAGCGAAGCGAAACCTCTCTGGCCTGGTTCTGTTGGGGGCGCTCTCCAACTGATCCGAGATTCTTCGCTTCGCTCAGAATGACATTATGACGGCTTGGGAGCGTGTTCGAGGCTCCGGCCGCGAGATCCCCGGGCTACGTCGGCAGGACAGACTTATAGCCGCACCAGGTCGACCAGAAACTGGCACCAAAGATAGAACATCCCGCGCCATGAATATTTTACGTCGCCTGCTGCCGTTTGTTTGAGAACGCCCTTATGAATGTTGTGCGCGATCTGGTCGCGCAGATCGTTCTCCATTTCCGTTTGAATCTGTTCCTCGTCGAGCAGGTCGATTGCGGCTGGGTTCACGCCGTTTCGACGGAGAAATTCGCGATGGCTTTGATAAAGTTGCCAGAACGATCTGTCAGGACGCTGTCGATTAATCCGGAACAGAGGAGTGAGCTTCAAACCGTAGGAAAGCGGATAATTCCACGTCGTCCAAACGGTCCCGCCTTTGGCGCGCGATGAAATGCGCAGATAATAAAACGAGAAATCACGCTGTTCGTTCAGGCAGATCGCAGCCTGGGCTCGATCTTCTTCTCTATAAAACAGTCGGAAAAATTGCCGATAATCTTCCCAATCCCATCCCGCGTCCCCTACGTGGACAAACCCTTCGTCCTCGATCTCGCGAGTGATTTCGCTTAGCGCTGGAAATGTGTCCGAAGGCGGCGGGCTTTTCGGGCGAAGCCGTTTTTCCTTCGGAAGTCGAAGTGCCCGAATCCGAGTGAGAATTTCCAGCCACGGCAGAAAGAGCCAGCTCATTGCGCCGACAAAACCCCATATCCAGCTGTCGGTGATAAAATAAACGCCGAGAAAAGTGGCAGCGAGAATCCCGAGCGCGCCGGCCTTTTGCGCATACGAGTTTTGAAAACTGCGAAAGCCCGCGCTGAGCACGGCTACGCCAAGTGTAAGGAAGAAGCCAAAAAGCATCAGCAACTGGTTTTCTGCGGACTGATCTGGTGCTCTGTGAGAAATTTCTCGAGCTGATTGGTATCGAAATTGGCCAAAACTTTATCACCCGCCACGAACGTGGGCACATAAGTCTGAGCGGAAAGCCTTTTCATGTCTTCGTATGCCTGGCGGTCTTTACCGACATCAATTTCCTGGAAACGATATCCCTTGTCCTTGAGATAATCCTTCGCGTCGATGCACCACGAACACCACTTGCGGCTGTACAGCGTCAGTTCCATCGGCAGCGCGGAAATAAACGAACGATGATCGCCGCGTCAACTTACATGCTTTCCATCACTCGCATAAGTTAAAATGCGCTCTCCAGGATTTTAATACGATTTCGCCCAAACAACACGTCGCGCACTGGGTTCGCCGGTGAAAATACATTTCCCAGGCTCGGAGGAATCATCCAGCGGGACAACGCGAATGGTGACTTTGAGATCGTTCTTGATTTGTTCTTCGACTTCCCGCGAGCCGTTCCAATGCGCGAGGGCAAAACCGCCATGGAGTTCCGGCTTTCCGAGGTTTTTAGGCGTAAAGAAATCGTAGAAATCTTTTTTTGATTCGATTACCCGCGTGTTTGCCTCGCGGAACTGCGTTGCACGCTCAAGGAGGTTCTGTTGAATGGACGTGAGGATTTCCGGTGCTGCGGCGATGAATTCCTGAATCGACATGGACTCTTTGGCTTTAATCGGCTGATCGCGACGGCTGATAACCAGCGCGTTTTTCTCGAGATCGCGGGGTCCAATTTCGATCCGGACCGGGACGCCTTTCTTGATCCACTCCCAATTCTTAACGCCGCCACCGATATCGCGCCTGTCCACCTCCACTTCCAGTGGAACATCGCCAAAGCGTTTTGCCCGTAGTTGCAGCGCGAGACTGTCGCACGCCTCCATTATTCTGGTGCGCGATTCCTCCCTTGTCGCCACCGGCAGGATGACGATTTGTGTGGGCGCGATCCGTGGAGGTAAAACAATCCCATCATCATCTCCGTGCATCATGATCAACGTGCCAATCAGCCGCGTCGTCATTCCCCAACTCGTCGTCCATCCAAATTCCTGTTTGCCTTCTCGATTTTGAAATTGGATGCCACTTGCACGCGCAAAGTTTTGGCCGAGAAAATGCGATGTGCCGGCCTGGATCGCCCTTCTATCCTGCACCATTGCCTCGATTGCGAGAGTCTGCACCGCACCGGGAAAACGTTCGCTCTCGGATTTTTCACCACTGAAAACGGGCACGGCCAAATGATCGCGAACAAAACGTTGGTAAAGATCGAGGATCAATTTGGCCTCTGCCCGCGCCTCAGATTCCGTTTCGTGAACAGTGTGGCCTTCCTGCCAAAGAAATTCAGTTGTCCGCAAAAACAGCCGCGGCCGCATCTCCCAACGAACGACGTTTGCCCACTGATTGATGAGGACCGGCAGATCGCGGTAAGATTGAACCCATCTCGCGTAGCTGGCGCCGATGATCGTTTCCGAAGTAGGCCTGATCACGAGCGGTTCTGTCAACGGACTGGCCGGTTTCATTTTTCCATCAGCGTCCACCTCCAACCGGGTGTGGGTTACGACGGCGCATTCTTTGGCGAAGCCTTCGACATGTTCCGCTTCCTTCGCGAAATAACTCAGTGGAATGAAAAGTGGGAAATAAGCGTTGCGATGGCCGGTCGCGCGAAACATGGCGTCGAGTTGACGTTGCATGTTTTCCCAAATCCCGTAACCCCAAGGTCGAATCACCATGCAACCGCGTACGTCCGAGGGCTCAGCCAACTCCGCAGCGCGGATTGCCTGCTGATACCACTCCGGAAAGTCCTGGTCGCGCCGTGGCGTAATCGCAGTTTTCGTATCTGTCGTATTCATGGTCACTGGCGTTTCACAGAAACGCCCTACAATTGTAGGGCGGCTGTGTCAGCCGCCAACTGGGATTTTTACAAATGACGAGCAAACAAGTGCGCGCACACAGGTTGACAGATGCTTGCACTCCTCGTAGTTTTCGTGCCCTTTTTCTGCTGTGATGAAAACGTTTTCTGCCAAAGCCAGCGAAGTCCCACGCAAATGGTGGGTGATCGACGCCAGGAACCAGGTGCTGGGAAAAGTAGCGGTGAAGGCTGCCAATCTGTTACGCGGTAAACAAAAGACCGTCTTCACGCCGCACGTCGATACAGGTGACTTTGTGATCGTTATTAATGCGGACAAAGTGCGACTCACCGGAAAGAAAGAAGAACAAAAAACCTTCATGAGTTTTTCAGGATACGTGGGCGGCCACAAATCGGAGAACGTCCGGGCACGCCGCGTGCGACATCCCGAACTGCTAGTCGAGCGCGCCGTGCGCGGAATGGTTCCACACAATCGGCTCGGTCGCCGTGTTTATCGGAAGTTGAAAGTTTATTCCGGTGATTCTCATCCGCACGCGGCGCAACAGCCTGAGGTCGTTAAACTCACCAGAAAATAGTCTTATGCCAGAAACTGAGGAATTCGTTGCCACAGGTCGCCGCAAGACGTCGGTCGCCCGCATCCGGATGACGCCGGGTACAGGAAAGATCGATATCAATGGCCGCAGCTTTGAAGATTATTTCCCGACTGTGCCTTTACAGAACGTCGTGCTGCAACCGCTTCAAACTGCCAAGGCGGTAAATGCCTACGATTTGTCGATTAACGCAACCGGCGGCGGCATCATGGGACAGGCTGGCGCCGCGCAGCTTGCGATTGCGCGGGCTCTTCTCCAGGTCGATGTCAATTTCCGAAGCACGCTGAAAGCTGAGGGTTTGCTCCGCCGGGATCCGCGCATGAAGGAGCGCAAGAAGTCCGGCCAACCCGGTGCGCGGAAACGCTTCCAATTCTCGAAACGTTAAGGCGAGCGTGGGACTGAGGTGGCAGCTCACGCGACAGATAAAGCAACGAGCGCGAGCAGTAGAGGTAGGGACGGATCGCCGACCCGTCCGTTCTGTCACACATTGCGGCGCGCCCGACAGTCGCGCCCTACCACCTAGGGCTTGTTTGGCGAGGGCGCTGCTTGAGGGGCCGGTGCTGGCGCCGGAGGCGCTAAGAATGGCGGAACCGTCGCAGACGGTGCCATGGCCGGGACCGGCGTGCTGCTCGGTTTGAGCAAGCGCAGTTCCTGCATGGCCTGGCCCGCCCAAAAGCTCGTTCGATATTGCGTGAGGATGGTTTCGCAGATGCGGCGCGCTTCGTCGCTCTTATTTTTTCCCTTTAAAATGTACACCTGCGACAGCAAAGCCAGCGGTGCGTTGTAACTGTTCGGATAAGTCGTTGCGACCTGTTGGTAGGCCGCCAGCGCTTCATCGGTTTTTCCCATCGACTCCAGATTGGCAGCCATCGCCATCCGCGCCGTGCCCACGAATTCATGTTGAGGAAACTTCGCGATGAAAGCCTGAAGCGTTGTGTTCGCCTCGCCAAATTTCTTTTCGCTCCGTAGCGCTTCAGCGAGTAGCAGGTAAGCATCACCGGCCGCTGCGCTGTTTCGGTAGCGATCAATTACCTCTTGATATTGCTGAGCAGTCTTCGCGCCCGCCAACGAAGCCGCTGCCGCCGCCGCGCGTCGGTCTGAATAATACCGGTAACCAGCAAAGGCGATGACAGCGAGCAGAGCTACGATCAGCACTGTGATGATCTCTTTCTTAAAGCGCTCCAAAAAGAAGCGCGTTTCCAGCGAAACATCGCGAGAAGGAGATGGAGTTGTCGGCATAAATTTTACGTGCTCTGCCGATTCAAACAGGGCGAGCGGTCGTCTTATGCCACGCGATGGTTTCTCGCGCAAGCGGTACTAGGGCCCTGCACGGGCTCGACCAGGATTTTTGGGGCGATACAATCATATCCATGAATGTACTCTGGAATTCTTTTGAAACTTTGCTCGGCTTAAGCGTGGAACCGAGAAACTTGACCTTTGTTCAAATCTCGCTGCGCGGGATCATCGTCTTCCTTGCGACATTGGCCATGGTTCGACTTGGGCACAAACGCTCGCTCGCACACAAGACGCCGTTCGACGCGGTTCTGCTGGTAATTCTTGCTTCGGTACTTTCACGCGCAATCAATGGTTCGGCCGCATTTTTTGCCACAATTGGCGGGGGCGTGGTTTTAGTCCTGCTTCACCGCCTTTTTGCGCATATGGCGTACTATTCCCACGCGTTCGGAATCCTGGTCAAAGGCAAGCCCGAGATCATCGTGCGCGATGGTGAATGTGACTTCCAAATGATGCGGCGCAATCATGTTTCAGTTCATGATCTTGAAGAGGACATGCGTCTCAACGGCAACATTGACGACCTGTCGCAAGTTCGGCTCGCCCGTGTAGAACGCAGCGGCGACATTAGTTTTATCAAAAAATAATTTGACCCATATGGCCTCCACGCCTATGAGAACCGTCCGACTTATGAGACGAACAAAAAAGCGGTGGGTCAAGCCGATGCTGAAAACCGTTCCGATCTTCTTCGAGTGCACGTGTTACGCAGGCGCGCTTTGATCGAACGTGACTATCTGACTCCGAAAATTCCGGGTTGATTCGCATCCATATTCTAGGCAGCGCAGCCGGCGGCGGCCTGCCACAATGGAACTGTGCCTGCGCGAACTGCACGGCTGCGCGTACCGGAAAGATTACGGCACAGACGCAATCGAGCATCGCCATCAGCGGCGACTCCGAAGGTTTTCACCGCTGGTTCCTGATTAACGCCTCGCCTGATTTCGCCCGGCAAATCGAAAGCATGCCGCGGTTGCAGCCACGCCGAGATTCGCCACGCAACACTCCAGTTGCAGGCGTTCTTTTAACAAATGCCGACATCGATCATGCTCTGGGCTTATTGCTCCTGCGGGAACAGGAGATACCGCTGGTTGTTTACGCAGCCGACGAAACGCGGGCCGCGCTCGCCTGGCTCGACGATGTCCTTGCGAGGTTCGGTGGAATCGAGTGGCGCAAGACGAGCCCTGACTTTCAAACCCTGAGCGGCACAGTCGCGTTTCGAACGATTGAACTGCCCCGGAGCATCGCTTTTCAATTTCGGGACGACTCGTCTGGAGCAACCGCACTCTTCGCCCCGAGTGTCGGTGAACTAACGGATGCATTGCGGAATACAGTTCATGAATCCGACGTTGTTTTGTTCGATGGCACATTCTGGAGCGACGGCGAACTGGCCGCTATTCGGCCGGGCGCCCGCAGCGCGCGACAGATGAACCATCTACCCATCAGTGACGGCAGCCTCGATTTCTTGCATCAATCGCCGGCGCGCAGGAAGATTTACACCCACATAAACAATACAAACCCGATTCTTATGCCCAGCTCCCGGGAACGCGCCCATGTAAAGCAGTCGGGAATCGAAATCGCGCGCGACGGATTGGCAATCGTCATATGAATTCCGCTGTCATGTTGAGCGAAGCGAAACATCTCTGGTCTATTTCCGGTGGAGCACGATCCAAAACTGATCCGAGATTCTTCGCTTCGCTCAGAATGACATTACGAGCTGGCTTGTAGAACTAGTCATATGGCTACCGGACTCTGGGACCGCGAAACTTTTCTGGAGAACTTGCGCGCGATTGGCACGCGCGCTTATCACGACAAACATCCGTTCCATGTCGGTATGAACGAAGGCAGGCTTTCGCGGGAAGCGTTGCGCGGATGGGTGGCCAATCGCTTCTATTATCAGCAAAACATTCCAATTAAAGACGCCGCGATTCTCTCCAACTGTCCATTGCGCGAAGTACGCAGGGTATGGATTCATCGTATTCTCGATCACGATGGCGTTATCCCGTGGGCTGCAGAGTCCGTCGTCCTCAGCGGAGAACGCTCCCAGGATGCGCTCACGACAGCGCCCACTACGGCAACCGCATCAGAAAACGAAGGTGGCATTGAGGCGTGGCTGCGCCTCGGCGAGGCATGCGGTTTATCGCGAGACGAGTTGCTGCAGGATCGACTTCTGCAACCTGGGGTTCGTTTCGCCGTAGATGCTTATGTGAATTTCGCTCGTACTCAGCCGTGGCCGATTGCGGTTGCATCATCGCTCACGGAACTTTTCGCACCCGATCTGATGGCCACACGCCTTGCGGCTTTCGAAAAATATTATTCCTGGATCGATTCGCGCGGCCTTGATTACTTCCGTCGCAGGGTGACCCAGGCACGACGCGACTCCGATGAAGCGCTCGCGATGACGCTGGACCATTGCAACACGCCTGAACTGCAGCGCGAGGCGGTGCGCGCGCTCCAGTTCAAATGCGATCTGCTTTGGTCCATGCTCGATGCCATCCATCACGCGTACGGTCCTTTTTAAATGCAAACTCCCGCGATCGCCAGCTCTGCCCAGCCAAGACTCACCCGCGGCGTCCGGTTGCAAACTGATTCCAAAACCGGAAACAGCGTTCTCCTTTTTCCAGAAGGCGTCCTCGAATTAAACGAGACCGCTCAGGAAATTCTTAACCGCTGCGACGGACGCACAGTGAACGAGATCATCCAGGCGTTGGCCGAAGAGTACGATGTCGATCCTAAAATGCTTGCCGTCGATGTGGAGGAAACCCTTGCGGACCTGAAACGACGTAAACTGATCGAACTCACATGATCGCGGCTCCTGTAGCCGGGATCGTTGATCCCGGCCCACCTAAGCAAGTCAGAGTCACGCATTCTGCCGATGGTTGTGAATACGCCTATATCCATTCGAAAAGCGGCGCGGCGGCGCCGCACTCCAAAGGCGAGCGCTTGATCGAGCCTATCAACTACGGCGACGTTTTGGAGTGCGGCAGTGCTTCTGCCGCTTTCGATGCGTCCAAAGCACTTGATGCGGAATTATGGTATCCCAAAGTGAAGTAGTATCGGGTATGACCAATCCCCGCCCATACGCTTTGCTCGCCGAGATTACGTATCGGTGCCCGTTGCATTGCCCGTACTGTTCCAATCCGATTGCTGTAGCATGCGCCGATGCTGTAGAGTCCGCTGTCCCCAGCGGAGACACCGCCGAACCAAATGCGCTGAGGACAGCGCACACTACAGCCGAACTTTCCACCGACGAATGGAAACGCGTAATTCGTGAAGCAGCTGACCTTGGTATATTGCAAATTGGTTTTTCGGGAGGCGAACCACTCGCCAGGCGTGACCTGCCCGATCTGATTCGCGCAGCACGCGAGGCAAACCTTTACTCTAACCTCATCACCAGCGGCATCGGTCTGGATGACGATCGTTTGTGCGCTTTGCGCGATGCGGGTTTGGACTCAATCCAGCTCAGTTTTCAATCGGACAACACAAATCTTGCTGATGAAATCGCCGGGACCCGTGCGCATCAGCACAAGTTGGATGTTGCCGCGAAGATCCGCGCAGCCAACATTCCGCTTAGTCTCAATTTTGTCATTCACCGGCGCAACATCGATCGCTTGCCACAAATGATTGAGCTCGCCGAATCACTCCATGCCGAGAGAGTCGAGCTCGCCAACGTCCAGTTTTACGGCTGGGCATTTCTCAATCGCGCGGCACTACTCCCGACGCGTGAACAGGTGGTTCGTGCGCGAGAAATCGCGACAGCAGCCAAAGCGCGGCTAGCCGGCAAAATCGACATCTTTTATGTGCTCCCGGATTATTACGAAAACAGGCCCAAACCGTGCCTTAGCGGCTGGGGCCAGCGCTATCTCACTGTTAATCCGATCGGCGAGGTGCTCCCCTGCCCTACTGCTTCATCGGCGATTCCGGATTTACGCTTTGAAAATGTCCGGGCACGCGACCTCGATTGGATTTGGCGGGAATCGGAAAGTTTCAACCGGTTCCGTGGCACAGAATGGATGCCTGAGCCATGTCAGAGTTGTCCGCAAAGAGAAATCGATTTTGGCGGATGCCGTTGTCAGGCCGCGTTGCTAACCGGAAACGCTGCGAACACGGACCCGGTCTGCGAACTATCGCCAAATCGCGCAAGCGTGGACGCCGTCTTACACGAGCTAGATTCGTTAGGCTACCACGCACCTGCTTGGACTTATCGCACCAATCCGAAAGGGTCACCCGTAGCCAGCCCCCATGTAGCCGCCAGTCGCTGACCGCGGCAGGTCTCTGATGTGACCGCGCAAAGCGGCCAAGATCGCCAACTTCAGCTACAACCATTTTCACCAACTCAGCATTTCACCTATTGACTCGGCGCGGATGAGGTGTCGGGCGCGGCTTCGGCGGTCCGAAAATGGATGTAATTCGCGCGGTCCTCGACCACCCGAGAGGGAGCGTTGGTGGCGCCAGTCAAGCCACACGAGCTCGGATGATGAGTAAGTAAAAGACAGCCTGCGTGATTCTGTTATTTCGATTTGTTGTCATGGAACCACCTGTATGCTTTCACTGGATCGTTGTTACTGAAAGGCGAATAGTTTTCGTCAAAAGCTCGGCGACGCGTCAAACGTTTTCCCGAGGCTTCTATTTCGACGACGGGTTTAAAAGTGGCGCATGCATGCCGCTTGCACGGTCCCTCATCACCGACAACTGATCACCATACCCGTGATCACGGCAGCGTCGGACGGGGAAGCGGTGTTATTTTAGGCGTCCCATGGGCAGTCGGCGTGGCCGAAGGTAGCGGCGGGCGTGGATGCGGAGTCACGCGAGGCTGAGGTGTCGGTGTCGGTGGACCGTGTACATTTGTCCCCCTCCAGTTCCCAGACAGTGCGGGCTGCGTCAGGCGAGGACGCGGAGTTGGTCGAGGTCGAGGCGTTGCGCGCGGCGGCGTCGGGATACGCTTATGACACTGAGTGATCACAACCGTATCAATGCGCCAGCCCTCGCCGGAAACACTGCTGTCGCTGCCCATCCGCCAGCGCAGAATCATGCTGGGGCCCCACGACACCGGCAGGTTCACCGTCGTAGTGATAAATCCACCTGAATTGCCGGTCCATGCTTGCCGACCAGCGAGCGCATTGCCACAACAGGTACTGATCGTGCCGTTGTAACCGCTCGTCACAAAACTGCCTAGCGTAAGAACGTCTTGAAACGTACTTCCGCCGTCAGTGCTGATCTCCAGCACACCACCGTCAAAGCCGTCCTGCAAGTTGAAGTTATTCCGGAAGGTTATTTGTACCGGCTCGCCGCCTTCGACCAAAAAAATACTTGGTGAAACCAAATACTTGTCACTGATGGTCACTGGATCATCAACGACCACTGCATTGGGCGGTGTGTCGGCAGGCGGCGTGGGCACTCCGGAATTGGATGTTACCCAGGTTGTACTTGCCCAGCCAGGTGGAAGCGCCGGGGGTATCACACTGTCGAAGTCTTCCGTAAGAAGAGTGACCGGGTCACATGCCGATGCCAGCTCCCCAGATGAACCGGCCCGGTTGTTGGCACCCAAGGAGGCGAGCGCCGTTAGCGCAGCGACAGCGGCGGAAATGGCTCCAATTGGTAAATGAGAGAGCTATTCTGCGGCGCGGGAACATTGCAGAAATCCTGTGTGAAAAACTCGGGAGGTCCCTGTACACCCGCTACGGGAGGAGTGAACGGTTTTTTCTGACTGTGACCGTAGACCACATCAAAGCGCTGGTTCGGATCGTTCTCATACAGCCGCACCTCGAAGTTGCCAGTCTGGATGCTGTCCTTACGGTCGATCACGTGCCACTCGATGTTAAACACCCGATTCGGCGCAGTGCCTGAAATTGACGTAAAGATGCCGCACCCGTTCGCCCAGGTGGAGCAACCTTCCGGATACGTGAGCGTGCCCCACTCGTACCACAGTGCGAAAATGGTGAAGTCGTACGCACAGTTATAGGGTGACACAGGCAGGCACCCCTCTCTGTACCCATCCGGTTCATTGTCGCATACAAAGGCAAGCCGCCCACTCGAGGTGACGTTCACGGCGTTGAAGGTCTGGTTATACAACACGAATGGGAACGGCAAGGTAATTAGTGTGCTGCACCAGATGCAGTGATTGCCCGTGTCGGTGGTCCCTGGCACGATAGTACCGGCGCCTTCAGTTATTGTGTATTGGGGACAACTTGCTCTTGGAGCGGGCGTAGGAGTAGGCGTAGCGGTAGGGCTGGGCGTTGGGCTGGGACACGGTGTCCCCATCCCCACGCACCAGGTCATATAGAGGCTGTCGACGCGCCAACCCTCATTACCGCCGCTCGTGTCGCTGGCCATCCGCCAACGAAGCCTGCCCTGCTTCTGAATCGTTGGGACGTTCACCACGGTCGTGATGTAGCCATTTCATCAGAGGCTTCGAGATTGAAATTGTGTCGGAATGTTAATCGAACACAGCAGTCTTCGAAAAAATCAAGGAACCATCCGTCGAGCCGTTTGTCGCTAACCACAGCCGGATCATCGATGAAAAGGGCATTGGGAGCCGTATCGGCTGGCGGCGGCGGCAGTCCAGAATCGGATGTGACCCAGAGCGGCGGCGGACCTAGTGCATTCGTTGCAAGCCAATCGGGTGGCAATGCGGGCGGCGTTAACCAATCGAAGTTTTCGCTTGCTGTGCTTGGATTCCAACAACCCGGACACGGCAGCGGACTCGGTGTCGGGCCACTGGCGCGGAGGAGATCGACTCGGTTCGAATGACCATCTTCGGAAGTCGATTCACCCGATCGTTGGCCGATCGCACGCGAGCAGCTAATCGGGCCTAACAGAGCTACCACAGCCACGATGAAAAAGAGTGAGCAAAAGATACGCAATCGCGTCGGCGTCATTGTGCGCTTTAGATTTGCGGTCATGAAATGACCCCTCCTGCTATCACGGCGGCGTCGGGCGCACGCGCGGCGTGGGACGTTGCCGCGGCGTTACTCTAGGGGTGGCGGTAGCCGTCGGAGTTGGCGTCGGAGTAACTGTGGCCGTTGGTGTCACTGTCGGAGTTACTGAGGGCGTGGGTGTCGGCGGTGTTGCACTCGGCGTCGGCGATGGGGTCCCGCAGGGCTGTGTAGTGTCGCCATTACGGGGAACCGGAACGCACGCAGTAATATTAACCGTGTCAACGCGCCAGCCTTCGCCGGAGCCACTCGTGTCACTGGCCATTCGCCAGCGGAGCCGACCCTGCGCGCCAAACCAGGGAATGTTTACGACCGTCGTAATTAATCCACCAGAGTTGCCGCTCCAAGCTTGACGACCTGCAATCGGACTACCCCGATCAGCGCTGATGATGCGGTTATAGCCACCCATGGCGAAGCTCCCGCCCGCCGCGAGGATGTCCTGAAATGTATTTCCGTCATCAGTGCTGAGCTCCAGCACTCCGCCGTCGAAGCCCAGGTTAGGATCCTCGCTCGACGCTTCAAGATTGAAAGTCTGTCGAAAGGTCAACTGCGGTCCAAAAAGAATAAAGTGTAGCGAGTCGAGGCGCTTGTCGCTCACTTCGGCCGGATCATCGATGAATGCAGCGTTCGGCGGCGTATCAGCAGGGGGCATAGGCACTCCGGAATTTGAGGTGACCCAGAACGGCGGCGGCCCTTGAGAATTCGCTGCTTCCCAATCCGGAGGCAATGCAGGTGGAGTCACGCCGTCGAAGTTCTCGCTGAATACCACTGGTAGGAGACAGGGTGGCGAGCACGAAGGATTCGGCGACGGCGTCGGGCCGACGGCCGCGGAAATATCCACTCGACCCCACCCATACACGTTGTTTGGCGGTCCAGGGTCGCCACACTGCGTAGAAGAGATAACGTGAGCCGCGTTATCCACGAGTGTACGGCTGCCAGCAATATCATGGCGCAAGTCTGGTCGTGCACACCAGAGCAATGCCATGGCACCAGCAATATGCGGCGTAGCCATGGATGTGCCGCTAAGGCTCGCATACGCGTTATCAGACGTGTTATAACTCGAGCGAGTGTTCGTACCCGGAGCGGTAATATCCGGCTTAATACGGTTGCTCCCATCAATTGTCACCGGGCCGCGGCTGCTAAAGCTAGCAATTGTATCCGTGCCTGTAGTTAATGCTCCGACTGTGTAGGAAGCTTCATAAAACGATGGTGGATCTTGTACCGTGGAACAGTTCGAACCAGCGTTGCCCGCTGCTACGACCATCATGATGCCAGCCGCGGCTTGAGCTTCAACAGCTGCTTGCAATGTGTTAACCGAGCAACCTTCCGAAGGCGGGCAGACCCATGAGTTGCTTGTAATATCGGGAGCTTTAAGTGGATCGCCCTGGTTCGGGTTGCCGTTTACCGGGTACGGTGCAAGGAAAAATTCCATGCACTCGATGTATCTGGCCGGTGTACCGTTCCCTTGGTCCATGTTACGACAGCCAATCCACTTGGCGCCGGGCGCCATCCCAATCTGGTTACCAGCGCCATCGTCACCGACCACAGTGCCAATGGTGTGGGTGCCATGCCCCTGGTCATCGCAAGGCTCAGGCGAATCATTTCCGCAAGGATTGCCCACGCCGTCGTGGATGGAGTCATGCCAGTTATAATCATGATCGGCGTTCTGTCCGTTCCAACCGCGGTAGTGTGGCTTGAGTGCGTTATGGGTCCAACGCTGGCCCGTGTCAGCGCCGGCTACCGTGATTCCCTGTCCCCTGAACCCCAGTGCCCACACGTCAGGCGCATGCGTGTAAGCGATCCCCGGCTCAATCGTCGCCGGTGTCTTGGGCTTCGTTGATGTCTCAACGGCAGAAGCCGGCTCAGGTAGCTCATTCTGGACCTGCGGATTGCCTTCCATCCGCGCGACGTCCGGACGGCGAGCCAAGGCCTCGGCGATCTCGCGGGTGCCCCTGACTAAGATCGCATTCACGATATAGAAAGAACGATGGTCGACGCCGTGTTCACGCAGCCATCGGAGGATAGCTCGTTGTGTTGTCTGGCTCTTGGTCCATAAAGCATCGTGCACGAAGCGGCCCTTTTCGTTTTTCGTGCGCAAAGACGCAGCCCCGCCCAGGTCGGCTTGGTCAGCCAGCACGATAAAAAATTCCGCCTGCTGGCCATTGGCAGTCTGCGCAACGACCCACGGTGCA
>QHOS01000200.1 GCA_003219415.1 Verrucomicrobiota bacterium
GGAGTGAGTCGCACGAACTCGCGTCCGCCCTGAGGAAGGCCGGTCCGCCGCAATTTTTCGACCCCTTCGCTAGCGTTCAAGGCGACTCAGACAAGTATCGCGTCATTCATGGAAGCGTTTCGCCAGATGGCCGGTTTGCCGTCGCGATGGGCTTACCGCCTGAGCAATCTAATTGGGACGCGCTGTATGGGGATGAGAACTACTTCTACGAGAACGGCGCGCGCGATTACGACGTGCCGAATTACATCATTGATCTGGCTGAAAAAAAAATTCTTGGCAAAACAGGGTGCCATTACCTTGGGACGAAGCGCCGTTATAATCACCAACAATGTATGCTTAGGTGGTCACCGGACTCGCTTAAGTTTGTGCAGCTCTGGGACGACAAATGGAGCTCTACCGAGTGCGTGACGGGGAAGATCAGTTCAGGCCCAAAGCTTGCCGTCACAGTGGACCTGGACAAAGCGATCGGAAAGAAAACTTACGCCTTTGTTAAAAAGCGTTTCGATTCGGAGAATGGCGACGCCGGCGAGCTTTCGCTCCAAATCAACAAAGTGAGCAACGATGGCACGATCGATCTTGAGGCGTCGGCGCAATGCCGCGTTGGCGACTGCAGGGGCGAAACAACCTTTAAGGTAAGCGAACGTTTACGCCTGAGTGACGGCCCGAAGGGGCCGCGTGTCGAAATACTGAAGATGCGCCGACTACCTAACGATTGAGGGACCAACCGCCAATGAAATTATTCTTCACCTTCGCCATAGTAATCGGCTGCGGTCTTTCGACTCTTGCCGCGGATGAAGAACCAGCGTTTCATGAGTATCCTTTCGGATTTGCTCGACTTCGAGTGTATCGATCGAATTCATGAGCATTGGGTAACAATCGGGGGCTTTGTCGATCTAAAAGCGATGACCATCATTTGTCTTCCTGAAATTTTTCGTCCGTCCAGGTGAACTTGTGCAGAACCTTCTTGCTCTTGCGTGCGCGCACGACAATCGTTTTGCCTTCTCGTGGCAAGTCGAATTGCCAACGATCTTCCATACTATCGGCAATCGGGAAAATTGAGCGCTTGATCTCATGCATCTTTCCGTCGGTGCCGGGTTCATAGAATTGCAATTGAACCGAATCGGGGCCTTCGAGCTCGCCGGAACAAAGCGCCAGCAACGGTCGTCCATCGCGATGACGAAAGAGCGCGACCTCGAATTCGGGCTCAGCGCCTGAACCTGCGCAATACAGGTAGCCGTTTTTCTCATCGACGTTGTCTTCAGGCTCGGCATCGCACGGAAAAAAACGATCGTGCCCTCGCATCTCCCGCAGCCAGGCCGAAAGCGGCGCCTCGAAATTTTTCGCCGGCAAGAGCAGAAAATAATCGATGACCGACACTTTCTCTTGTTCGGATTTGGGAATTGCTGGCGAGTTATCCTGATCGAATCCGAGCGTGATCTTCAGTGCCCCTCGTCCCCAATTTGGATTTACCAACTCTTTCTCCAACACCAACTCGTTAGGCGAATGCCATGCAAGTGGTTCAACTCTCGTTTGCGTGTCCGCTTCGGAACCAGTGGCATTTTGCGGAAGCTTCGGTGTCGGAAGTTCCGGCAACGGAATCTCGTTCAACGCGTCACCGTATCGAAAAAAAATCCTGGTCGAGTAACCGTTTCCCTTCTGGGAAAAGTAGGCGACGCGTTGTGAGTCCGCGGACCAAAACAACCTCGCATGGCCGAGCGTCCAATTCGGATCGAGAGCAACAACGTCTTTGTGCGTGGAAAGATCGACAACCGCCGCCTCGCCAGCGTAAGGCTGTGCGTCGGCATAAACGCAGCGCATCGCAAATTTCCCATCCGGCGACGGGCAGCTTACAACTTCATGGCCGTGAAGAGAAGCAGCCAGACAATAGGTGCCTAACGATGCCACGATCAAGCCGACGAGCTTCACCGTCGGCGAGTTTATGCTCGCCGCTCTTTGATCGACAACAAAATTTCGGCGATCGCTTCGCTGCGCGGCTTCGCGCCCAAGTTTCCTTTGCCGTGAACGCGAACGCTTACAGCATCGGCTTCCAAGTCGCGTTTTCCGATGACGAACATGGTGTGGACTTTCATCTGTTCGGCCCGCTGAATTTTGCCGTTGATCTTGTCGGAGCTGTCGTCGATCTCCGCGCGGACTTGATGAGCGCGCAATTCTTTCAGGATCGATCGTGCGTAATCGAGCAGCTTTGGATCATCGCCGATGGTCAGAATACGCACCTGTTCCGGCGACAGCCAGAGCGGGAAATTGCCGGCGTAATGCTCGATTAAAAATCCGATGAAACGTTCGTGCGTTCCGAGCGGCGCGCGGTGAATGCAAATCGGCGTCTTGTCAGTGTTGTCGCGGTCCTTGTAGCGAAGATCAAAACTACGCGGCTGCGCGAAATCGACCTGGTTGGTTGCGATGGAAAACTCACGTCCGATCACGCTCCACGCTTGCACGTCGATCTTGGGTCCGTAAAAGGCCGCTTCGTTAGGCACTTCGACATAATTAATTCCAGAATTCTTTAGGACGTTGCGCGTCATCTCCTCGGTCTTTTTCCAAAGCTCCGGTTCATTCACAAATTTCTGGCCGAGCTTTGTGGGATCGTGGGTCGAGAAGCGCATCAAATATTTGTCGATCCCGAACAGCTTGAAATAATTCAGATACATCTCGTTCACGGCATTGAACTCCGCTTCGAACTGCTCCGGCGTCATGTAGAGATGGGCGTCGTTCATCTGCAGCGAGCGCACCCGCATAAGCCCAAACAACTCGCCGCTCTTTTCGTACCGATAATCCGTCCCGTATTCGGCCAGCCGCAGCGGGAGGTCGCGATAGCTGCGAGGCAGCGCCGCAAACAATTTGTGGTGATGCGGACAGTTCATCGCCTTGAGGTAGTAACGATCACCAATAGAGGCTGCGAATTGCTTTAGCTCTCTGAGCTTGGTTTCGTCCGCTCGCTCCGCGCTTCGAACTAATTCAAGTTGGATAAGCAAGTCTTGCTTTTTGGCAGGGTCAGAGAGGTTTCCTGACTCCGCATCTTCAAGAACCCGTTGCCAAGCGTCTCCGCCATAGTTTTCGAAGTAAGCGATCATCGCATTCGCTTTTTCAACCTGCTTCTTGTCCTTGTCTTCGACTAAAGTCATCGGCGGAAACATCGACTCGAGGTAATAGGGTACATGACCGCTTTTTCTGTACAAGCTCTCACGCGCGATGTGCGGCGTGCGCACGCGTTGATAACCAGCCGCGAACTCAGTTTCCTTGGCGAGCTTCTCCAGTTCCTCCGCAATGACCGCGCCCCGCGGGAGAAACATGGGCAGGCCCGGGCCGACGTCGTCATCGAAAACGAAAAGTTCGAGTTCCTTGCCAAGCTTTCGATGGTCGCGCTTCTTCGCTTCCTCGAGCATCTCGAAATAATCGTCGAGTTCCTTTTTCGTTTTGAACGCCGTGCCGTAAACGCGCTGTAATTGCGGATTCTTTTCGTCGCCTTTGTAGTAAGCGCTCGCCACGTTCGTGAGCTTGAACGCGCCGATGTTTCCCGTGCGCATGACGTGCGGACCTGCGCAAAGATCGATGAAATCGCCGCTGCGATAGAGCGAAATTTTTTCGTCAGGCGGAATGTTTTCGATGATATCGACCTTGAATTCACTGGGTTCGGGGCGTTCGCTCAGCGCCGCGAGCCGGCCTTTCTTTCCAAGTTCCAGCGCTTCATCGCGCGAAACTTCAATGCGCTCGAATGGATGGTTCGCTTTGATTTCCTTCTTCATTTCCGCCTCGATTTTCTCGAAATCATCGGGTGAGATGCGGTGCGGAAGATCGACATCGTAATAAAACCCGTTCTCGACCGGCGGCCCGGCCGCGAACTGCGCTTCCGGCCAGATTTTCAAAATCGCCGTCGCAAGTACATGGGATGCCGAGTGGCGGAGACGCTGCAGGTCCGTCATCTTCTGGCGCTCATCCAAAGTCTTGCGTTCTTCCTGCATAACTGGGAGCAATTAACCACGAAGGGCGCGAAGCACACAAAGAATTTGCGACTGACACAGTCCCGTGCTGCACCAGCAAGATTCAAGCACAGATGCAGGCTTGCTTTTGGCACGACTTTTTACTTGAATCGCAGCGTGCCTGCTGAGGATGACGGCGGTTCACTGAATGCGATCGGCGAAAAGGCGCAAAACGGAGCGGTGGCATTTGCCACCACGCACTGGAGCGTTGTGTTGGCAGCGCAAGGTGAATCGCCGGCCGCACAAGAAGCGCTTGAGAAGCTTTGCCGCATTTACTGGCGACCACTCTACGGGTTTGTGAGACGGCAAGGCCTTGATTCAGAGGACGCACAAGATCTGATCCAGGAGTTTTTCGCGCGTCTGCTTGAGCGACAAAACCTGAAGACCGTCCGCCGCGAGAAAGGGCGGTTGCGTTCTTATCTGCTTGTGTCCATCAAACGTTTTATGGCCAGTGAGCGGCACCGCGCCACCGGTGTTAAGCGGTACGAGACCGGCCCGTCGATCCCTTTGGACGAACTGCTCGCGTACGAGGGAACCGAGTTCGAACTGGCGGAGACCCTGAGCGCTGACCGGCTTTACGAGCGTCGCTGGGTATTGGCGATGTTGGACCAAGTGCTCACCCGGCTAGAGGGTGAGTACCAGGCTGCGGGCAACGGCGCGTTGTTTGAGCGGCTGAAAGAATTCCTTGTCGGCGAAGGGCACGGGCTACTCCAGGCGGAGATCGCAGGCCAATTGGACATGACCGAGAACGCGGTGAAGCAGGCGTTTCATCGGTTTCGCCGTCGCTACCGGCTATTGTTGCGCGAGGAGATCGCTCACACTGTGGCGCAGCCCGGCGACGTCGAAGATGAGCTACGGCATTTGGTTTCGGTGTTGCGGGGCTAGCCCGCCAACAAAATGACAAGCGCGATGAGGGTCTGCGAAAACTGCGGAGAGAAAATCTTCAGTGACGCGCCGAAAGGATTGTGCCCGGCCTGCGTTTTAGAGACCGGCCTCGGCTCGCTCGCCAACGAAATTGTAGCCGGGATCGATGATCCCCGTCATCCAGCCGACATGCGGATGGACTTCGGTGACTACGAATTGCTGGAGGAAATTGGTCGGGGCGGCCAGGGCGTTGTTTATCGCGCGCGCCAGAAAAGTCTCAACCGAACAGTCGCGTTAAAGGTTATCGGACTCGGCCAATGGGCCACGCAGGCGCATCTCAAGCGCTTCCGTCTGGAAGCCGAAGCTGCGGCGAGCCTAGACCATCCGTGCATTGTCCCGATTTACGAGATCGGGGAGCGCGAGAGTTCCTGTTACTTTAGTATGAAACTTGTGGAGGGCGGACAACTTGATGAAGTTGTTAGGCGCGAACCGATGCCAATCCGTCGAGCGGCGGAAGTCATCGCGAAGCTGGCGCGCACCGTGCATTATGCGCACGAGCACGGCATCCTCCATCGAGACATCAAGCCGGGAAATGTTTTGCTTGATAGAAACGGCGAACCGCATCTTACCGATTTTGGTCTTGCCCGACTAGTGGAGACAGAGAGCACGGTCACGCGCACCATGGAAGTTTTGGGCACGCCCAGTTACATGGCGCCGGAACAAGCTGTTGGTAATAACGCGCGCGTCAGCAGAGCGACAGATGTTTACGGGCTTGGCGCTGTATTTTACCAATTGCTCACTGGCCATCCGCCTTTCGCCGGAGGAACAACCTTTGAAACTGTCCAGCTGGTATTAGACACCGAGCCGCGGCAACCGCGGCTCTGGAATCCAAAAATAGATCGCGACTTGGCAACGATCTGCCTGAAATGCCTCGAGAAAGATCCGCAGCGCCGTTACTCTTCCGCTCTAGCCCTAGCCGAAGACCTTGAACACTGGCTAAAGCACGAACCAATTCGGGCGAAACCAAGCGGGTTTTTCACGCATGGTCGCAAATGGATGTGGCGGAATCGGACTACTGCCGTGCTGGCGGCGTCGTTGATCGCCTTGGCCTCGGCCATCGGTGTGATGATTTGGAAAAGTGAATTTGTTAGGCGTCCGATAACAACTGGCATTGCCGTGCTGCCACTTGAAAATCTGAGCAACGACAAAGAGGATGCCTCCTTCGCCGACGGTGTCCAGGACGACGTTTTGACCAAGTTGGCGAAGATAGCCGACCTCAAGGTGATCAGTCGCACCAGTCTCATGCAATATCGCGGCGAGCGGAATACGCGCCAGATCGGTAATGCGCTTCGGGTGTCTCACGTGCTGGAAGGTAGCGTGCGTAAGACCGGAACACGGCTTCATATGAACGCTCAGTTGATCGACACGCGCAGCGACACCCATATCTGGGCCGAGCAATACGATGGCGATTTAAATGAAGTCTTTGCAATTCAGAGCGATATCGCTCAAAAAGTCGCTGAGCACCTCAAGGTCAACCTTTCGGTTCTGGAAAAAAAAGCAATCAATCAGAAACCAACTGGAGATGTTCTCGCCTACGAGTCTTACATTAGAGCCAAGGACGCCGTCGAAAGCTACGTTGACCGGGATGATCAGCGCCGCTCGCTAATTGAGGCGATCGATCTGCTCAATGATGCTACAGGACGTGATCCCGGGTTCGCCCTCGCCTATTGCTATTGCGCCCGAGCGCACGCGCTAATCTATTTTTTGGGTTTCGATTCCACTCCAGCGCGCACCGCTTTGGCAGAACAGGCAGTCAATGCCGCTCTGCGTTTGAGTCCCGATTTAAGCGAAGCTCACCTTGCCAAAGCAGACTGCTATTTTCGTTGCTATCGCGATTACGAGCGCGCCTCGGCTGAATTGGCGAGGGCACGGCCCGGCCTGCCCAATAGCGCGTCATTCTTCATGGTGGCAGGTTATATTGACCGCCGCCGTGGGCGTTGGGATGCCGCCACCGGCGAGTTTGAAAAGGCCGCCGACTTGGATCCTCGAAATTTGAATGCGGTGAATCATCTTGGTGATCACTACCGGCAACTGCGGCGCTTTGATCAAGCCCGGCGCTTCTGGCTGAAGCAAGCAGGGCAGTTTGCGCCTCACGCCCGCCTTTTTGAAGCTTTCGCGGCGTGGATGGATTTTTCTGCAAGCGGCCAGACAACAAAGTTTCGCGCAGCCCTGCAGGCCCTCCCGCTCGAAATCAATCCCGCGGCCGCAATTACTTCTGTGCGCGTGCTCATCGAGCTGACGGACCACGATTATTCCGAGGCCCGGCGTGTTCTCACCGCATCGCCGCTTTCAGAATTCCAGGACATCGACTACACGTTTTATTATCCACGCGCTTGGTACGAGGCACAGATCGCGCGAGCCGAAGGCGATGAACTGAAGGCGCGGGAGGCCTGGACGGCGGCGCGCCAGGCCTTGGAAGTAAAACCGCAGGCTCATCACGATGATCCGCGCACTCTCGCGGTACTGGCACAAATCGATGCCGCCCTCGGTCGCAAAGAACAGGCGATCAGCGAAGGCCGTCGCGCGGTTGATCTGATGCCCATCTCGAAAGATGCCTACGATGGCCCGCTCGTGCTTCAGGGATTGGCCCAGGTTTACGTCTGGACAGGGGAAAAGGAGCGCGCGATGGAAGTACTGGAAAAACTTGTGCGTTTTCCTGGCTATGTTGCTTACGGCTATCTCTTGCGTGATCCGATATGGGATCCTTTGCGCGGCGATCCGCGTTTCGAGAAAATCCTCGCCTCGCTCGCGCCAAAAGAAACAGCTTCCAAGTAGCGCTTCCCTGTAGCCACGCGTCTGCGTCGGCGCGTTTCAGGTAAAGGCGGGCGACCTCAACCGCCATTGGTTTGCACCCGGCAGCTCTGAAAGCGATTGAGTCAATCGCCCCTACCAGAGGGCGAATTGATAAATTCCTGCATTTCCCGCGTAACCTCACGCCGGATTTTCTCTAGTACACGAGTGAACGGCTAGAAAGGACTTTCCAAAACGAGAAGTCAAACAAGGCCAAAACGACAAAAGGAAATTAGTTATGAAAAATTCAAACATTCAGTTCAAAGCGACAACGCCACGCCGCAAAAATTTACGGCGCGGTTTATTTCTTATCCCGCTCGTCCTCGCCGTCGCAGGGGTTTCGCTTGCGCCGACGGCTCGCGCGCTTAGGCCACCACCGGACGGAGGCTATCCTAACGAAACCACCGCCGAGGGTGACGGTGCGCTCTCGAGCCTTACGACCGGCGAAGGCAACACGGCCCTTGGTTCTAACGCGCTCAACGCCAACACCACTGGCAATAACAACACCGCCACCGGTACTAACGCGCTCCGATTCCATATAACCGGCGACCACAACACGGCCACCGGTCGTGCAGCGCTCGTATTCAACGCGGACGGTGAAGGCAATACCGCCACCGGTCGTGCAGCGATGGGTGACAGCACAACCGGCTCCGAAAACACCGCCACCGGTTGGCAAGCGCTCTTTAACAACGACGGCTTCGGCAACACAGCTACCGCTGCTTTTGCGCTCTGGAGCAACACGACTGGCGAATTCAACACGGCCAACGGTTATTTGGCCCTCTATAGCAATACCATCGGTTACGGCAACACAGCCAACGGTCTTGAAGCGCTTATTAACAACACCACCGGCAACGGAAACACGGCCAACGGCCTCGATGCGCTCGTTAACAACACCACCGGCAACGACAACGTCGCCTTGGGCACTAGCGCCGGCGGCGCCCTAACCACAGGCGACCTCAATATCGACATCGCCAACGAAGGTGTTGCTGGCGAGGCTAACACCATCCGCATCGGCACGAGGGGAGACCAGACAAGAACCTTTATCGCTGGCATTAGTGGAGCACCAGTTGCAGGCGCAGCGGTTAAGGTGAACGCCAACGGTCAGCTCGGCGTGGCACCCTCTTCGGAGCGTTTCAAGGCGGAGATCAAGCCGATGGACAAAGCCAGTGAAGCGATCCTCGCGCTGAAACCCGTCACGTTCCGCTATAAGAAAGAGCTAGATCCCAAAGGCAATCCGCAGTTCGGTCTCGTGGCCGAGCAAGTGGAAAAGGTGAACCCCGCTTTGGTGGATCGCGACGGCAAAGGCGAGATCTACACCGTGCGCTACGAAGCGGTAAACGCGATGTTACTGAACGAGTTCCTCAAAGAACACCGCACTGTGCAGGAATTGGAAGCCACGGTCGCGCAACAGCAGAAGGAAATTCAAGCTCTCACCGCAAGCTTGAAAGAGCAGGCATCGCAAATTCAAAAGGTGAGCGCTCAGCTTGAAGTGAGTAAACCCACACGGCAAATGGTCATCAACAATCCGTAAAGCTGGTAGATGCGATTGACCTCAATCGCCCGGGCGGTTCGGTGAGCCGCCCTGCCTATATTTCCCAATCAGCCGTCAGGCTTCACCGCGTGGCGGCTTTTTGCTTTGCTTCACATGACACGCGCTCACAGGCGCAAGATCGCTGTCGCAAGTACATGCGACGCGGAGTGACGAAGTCGCTCGATATCCGTCATCGTCGCACGTTGTTATAATGTTTTTCGTTCGTCAGACATGGTCGAAGTCGGCTGAAATTAATCACGAAGGGCGCGAAGCACACAAAGAATTTGCGACTGACAGGGTCACGTGCCGCACCAGCAAAATTGAAGCCACAGATATAGGCTTGATTTCGGTACGACTTTTTACTTACATCGCGTCGTGCCTGCGGTTGATGATGGACCGTCGCAGGATGCGATTGGTCAAAGTACTCAAGACCGCGCCGTTGCATTTTCCACCACGCACTGGAGTGTGGTTCTGGAAGCGCAAGGTCCAACACCGGCAGCGCAGGCGGCGCTGGAAAAGCTCTGCCGAACCTACTGGTGGCCACTGTACGGCTTCGTCAGACGCGAAGGCTATAAGCCAGAGGAAGCACAGGATCTCACTCAAGCTTTTTTCGCGCGGCTGCTCGAACGGCGGGACCTCGAAACTGTCAGGCAGGAAAGGGGGCTTTTGCGTTCTTATCTTCTGGCGTCGCTGAAGAATTTTCTTTCCAAGGCGCGGCATCGCGAAATGACTGTCAAACGAGGGGAAGGCCGGCCTCTGGTTTCGCTGGAGGATTTGCTCGCGCGCGAACGCACCGACCAGGAGCCGGCCCACAAATTGAGCGCGGACCGCATTTACGAGCGCCGTTGGGCATTAACGCTATTGGAGCAAGTTCTCGCGCGGCTCCGAGCCGAATATGAAGCCGCGGGCAAACTGCCGTTATTCGATCGCTTAAAAGAATTACTCGCCAGGGAATCTGGCCAGCCTTCACAGGCTGAGATAGCCGCCGAAATGCAAATGACCGAAAACGCCGTGAAACAAGCGTTTCACCGCCTGCGCCATCGCTATCGACAGTTGTTGCACGAAGAGATCGCCCACACGGTCGCGGCGCCGGACGACGTCGAGGATGAGCTGCGACATTTCATCGCCGTATTGCAAACGTAACCTGTGAAAGAATTTCGGGCAGTACAAGTGGAGACGATAAATCGGCCGGAAAACGGGATGACAAACGCCAGTAGAGTTTGCGCAGAATGCGGGGCCACCGTGTTTGCGGATGCGCCGCAGGGAGTTTGCAGCGTGTGCCTGTTTCGGACTGGTCTCGCCTCACTCGACAACAAAGATGACCAGGCCTTTGAACCAACGGTTGCGCGGATGTCGAAAGATTTCGGCGATTACGAACTACTCGAAGAAATCGGACGCGGCGGCCAGGGCGTGGTTTATCGGGCACGCCAAAAAAGTCTGAACCGGATTGTGGCGCTCAAAGTGATCGGTCTTGCTCACTGGGCAACAGAAGCACACGTGAAGCGCTTTCGTCTCGAAGCAGAAGCCGCCGCCAGCCTGAACCATCCGTGCATCGTCCCGATTTACGAAGTCGGAGAGCGCGACGGCGCCTGTTACTTCAGCATGGGACTGGTGGAGGGCGGCCAACTCGATGCCGTCGCGAAGCGCGAACCGATACCGATTCGTCGCGCAGCCGAACTGATCGCCAAGCTGGCGCGCACCGTTTCCTACGCACATGAGCACGGCATTCTGCATCGCGACATCAAACCCGGAAACATCCTGCTCGACGCAAAAGGTGAACCGCATCTCACCGATTTCGGGCTGGCAAGGCTGGTCGAAACAGAGAGTACCGTCACCCGCACGATGGAAGTTTTGGGCACTCCCAGCTACATGGCGCCGGAACAAGCGGTGGGAAATAACGCGGGGGTCACTAGGGCCACGGATATTTACGGACTCGGCGCAGTGCTTTACCAACTGCTCACTGGCCATCCACCTTTTGCTGGTGGAACAACCTTTGAAACGGTCCGGCTGGTTTTGGACACCGAGCCGCGACAGCCGCGTCTCTTAAATCCAAAAGTAGATCGCGACCTCGCAACCATCTGCCTGAAGTGCCTCGATAAAGATCCGCAGCGCCGTTATTCTTCGGCCCTCGCATTGGCCGAAGATCTTGAACGTTGGCTAAAGCACGAGCCCATCCGCGGCCGGCGCACCGGAATCTTTACTGGAGGAAGGAAATGGATGCGGCGGAATCGGAAGTTGGTGGCGACGGGCGCTGCCTGTCTCCTTGTGGGCGCTGCCGTAATTTGGTTGTTTCGCGGCGAACTCTTCCGCGCATCGCAGTTTAACCCTCCAGAAAAAAGTATCGCGGTTCTACCATTCCTCGATCTAAGCCAGTCAAAGGATCAGGAATATTTCTGCGACGGCATCAGCGAGGAAATTCTTCACGCGCTGGCGAAGGTCGATGGGTTGCGTGTCACTGGTCGGACCTCATCATTTTCATTCAAAGGGACGAGCGTGAACGCGCGTAAGGTTGGGGAAAAGCTAAATGTTGAGAACGTGCTCGAAGGAAGTTTGCGGCGCGAGGGTAACCGCGTTCGTATTACCGCCGAATTGATTAATGCGCGCAGCGGTTTTCATCTTTGGTCGGAAACTTTTGACCGCGAGCTGAAGGACGTCTTTGCGCTGCAAGATGAAATAACTCGCTCGATTGTTGACGCGCTTAAGATCAAGCTGGCCGTTTCGCTTCCCGTCGCTGAACAACGTAACACAGAGGTATACGATCTTTATCTCCAAGGCCTGTTCTTCTCTAACAAGAGCAGCGAAGAGGATTTGCGAAGGGCGCTCAATTTCTTTCAGCGGGTTCTCGAGAAAGACCCGACATTTGCGCGTGCCTGGACTGGGATCGCGAAGGTCTGGTATTTTCTAGCCGACGTATATGTAAAACCGCTCGAGGCTTACCCAGTATCGAAAGAAGCAGCCTTGAAGGCGATTGCGCTCGACGAGAAAGATGCTGAGGCTCATTGCTACCTTAGCGAAGCGAAACGTGTCCTCGACTGGGATCTGGATGGCGCGGATGCAGAGTTGAAGCGCGCGCTCCAGCTCGATCCCAACTCGGCACCGGCTCACCTCTTCTCGGCGCTGCTGCCCCTCTTTCGAGGCGAATTAAAAGAAGGGCTCCGGTTTGTGTTGGAAGCGGAGAAATTGGATCCGGTGTCGCCTATCACGAGCTACGTTGCCACCGCCGCCTACCTCGCCAACGACCAGATCGACGACGCAATTAGTGAGGGCCAGCGGACTCTACAGCTCGATCCAAATTACTTTTATCTGGATTCGGATCTTGCCGCTGCGTATCGCGAGAAAGGGAACTTCGCCGAAGCGATCGCTCTCTACACTAAAGCCCAGGAGGCGACGCATCTCCCCAGTAGCGGGCTTGCCATCACTTATGCGCGCATGGGCCGGCAAATCGAGGCGCGGAAAATTCTCGATCAGCTCCTGCAAGAAAGGGAGAAGCGATACGTTTCGGGGCCTTTGATCGCCGCAGTTTACGTCGCGTTCGGCGAAAAAGAAGAAGCGTTCCGGTGGCTTGAGCAAGCCTTTGCCGAACACTCGGCAATCCTACAGTGGATCGCGTTTCTTCCCGAATTTCGTGCGCTCCATTCCGACGCACGCTTCCCTCATCTTCTGCGCCGAATCGCTGTTTCACAGAACTCAATTTTGGCGATTACTGAAACAACGTTGTCAGAAACAGTCGATCCGAGCGCGCAGAGTCACTTGACGCTCAAAGTTGGAGTAAAGCCACGACCCGGCACGCAAAACGGACACGTAGTCAGGATTAAGGTCGATTTCTATGACCTAACGAAGGATAACAAGCGGACGCTAACGAATGCCAAGGTCAGCTATAACTGGCTTAGCTCTGGCCGTGACTGGACGGATCCGACTCCGAAGTTTCTGGCAGCGACTTACGTGCGTCCCAAGAGCAAGCCTTCACCTGGTGAACGACGATTCGGTGGATTCGTAGTCTGCGTCTATTTCGACGGTCAGTTACAGGATTCGCGAGCGAGTCCACCGGAATTGTTGACGATCCGTTCGTCCCAGAATTAGGCCCGCCCGAATGCAACCCGCGGCTTCTAACGACACCTACAAGTACTTCAAGCCTGTTAGAAGCCGTCTCATAAATGCGGAGCGTTGCAGCCACGGCGCTGCCTGCCACGCCGAAGCGCGGCGAAGGCGGGTGTCGCCGTGTTCCCATGGCCAACAAAGCCAAAGCGCCTCGGCAGAGCGAGGCAGCTACAGCAGCCTCGGTCTCGCGATGATCGCAATGGCTCTTTGTTCCGTTATTTCGGCCCAGGCGCAGGAGGCTACGCTGCGGCCGCGGGGAGGTCAGCCAGGGATAACAATTGAGGAGGTTATTGTGACGGGCTCGAACATTCCGACCGCGGAAGAAGTCGGCCCGAACCCAGTGGATACGTATCGTCCGGCAGACATCGAAAAACTGGGCATCCGCAATGCGACGGACCTGACAACTTTCCTGCCGCAGGAAGCAGGCGGCACCATCAACCAGAACATCAGCAATGGCGGTGATGGTACGGTCCAATTCAATCTGCGCGGCCTGTTGTCCAAAGAAACCCTCGTACTGATTGACGGCAAACGTGTCGCCTTTGGTTCGTTGAACGGCGT
>QHOS01000100.1 GCA_003219415.1 Verrucomicrobiota bacterium
CCTGAAAGTCATCAGCCGGACCAGCGTGATGGAATATCGCGGCAAACGAAATCTCCGTCAGATTGGAAATGATCTGCAGGTATCGCATGTTCTGGAGGGGAGTGTCCGGAGGGCCGGCACGCATCTTCATCTGAATGCACAGCTGATTGACACGCGCACGGACACCCACATTTGGGCCGAGGAATACGACCGCGATTTGAATGATCTGTTCGCAGTCCAAGCTGAGATCGCGCAAAAAGTTGCCCAGCACCTTCACGCCAAGCTCTCAGCTAGTGAGAAGGCGGCTGTTGAAGAACGACCAACTCAGGACTTGGTCGCTTATGATTTTTATGTCCGTGCTGTCTCCATGATTTACAACGCCCAGGTATCCTTGGGGCCGGCGGCCGAGACGCCTTCAGATGCAAGCAAAACTCTTTCCGAGGCTGTGGAGCTGCTTAATAAGGCGGTGGCGCGCGATCCATCCTTCTTTCTCGCCTATTGCCAGCTAGCTCTTGCGCACGACTTGATTCATGCGGATACGGATTCCACACCCGCGCGCTTGGCCCTGGCACAGTCGGCCATAGATTCTGCGTTTCGGTTGAGGCCGGATTCGGGGGAAGCGCACCTGGCGCTGGCGTGGCACCTGTATGGGGGGGACCTGTATGGGGGGGACCTGTATGGGGGGGCTATTCGACGGGATTATGACCGCGCACGTGCCGAACTTGCTCTTGCTCAACAGAGTTTACCTAATAACGCGCAAGTTTACGAGTTAGCCGGATCGATGGACTGCCGTCAGCGTCGCTGGGCGGACGCCACAAACAATCTCGAGCGCGCATGTGAGATCGATCCTCTAAACTTCCCTTACCTGATTAACCTCGCATCGACCTACTTGTGGTTGCACGACTATGACCAACACGCCAGAATTATGGATCGCATCGTTGCGCTTCATCCAGAGCTCAGGCCAGGGCGGATTTTTCGCGCTTCCGTCGAAGTATACCGGCGAGCGGACACAGGGGCTTGGCGTGCTGAAATTGAAAAGATCCGGACCAATGAACCTGGGTCAGAGAAAGATCCATTCGTGGCGGGCCAGCGCTACACTCTTGCTTTGTACGATCGCGACTGGGACACCGCCGGCCGCGCTGCGGCGCTGCTTCCCGAGAAGAATTCGCCCGGGTGGTCGTGGAGCTTTCCTAACCTTGGCCGCGACTTTTGGGTGGGTGTAGTCGCTCGTTTGAAAGGAGACGAAACTTCTGCACGGGCTGCTTTTATGAAGGCACGCGCACAACAGGAAGAAGAGCTACGCGTTCACCCTGATAATGCGGATCTACTTGCTGAGCTCGGGCTGATCGATGCAGGCTTGGGAAGAAAAGAAGACGCACTGAACGAAGGCCGCCGCGCGCTGGAACTTGCACCCAACGTCAAAGACGAATTTACTGAGCCATACGTAAAGATGTGCTTTGCCATCATCTCTACCTGGACAGGCGAACGCGAATTGGCCCTTGGGCAACTTGAAGCGCTAACGAAGACCCCGGGTTCCCACACTTATGGCAGCTTGCGCTTGAGCCCATTCTGGGATCCGTTGCGCGGCGATCCGCGCTTCGAGAAAATCGTCGCCTCTCTCGCACCAAAGGAACCGGCACGCTCCAAATAGGATCCAAGCGGAGTCACAAAAGATGACGCGCAAAAATCCGATTCGGGGACTCGGATCAGCGCACTTCATCTCTGCTTCTGTTAGCGGATTGTTTGCTTTACTTGCCTGCTCGGTTTCCGCACAGAATCCTTCGCCGACACCTGGAATTCCCACGGAGGCCGAAGCCGAACGCGTGATTGTCACCGGCTCACATATTCCAACCGCCGAAGAAGTAGGCCCAAATCCGGTGGATACCTATCGCCCAGAAGAGATCGAGAAATTAGGCGCGCGCAACGCAACCGACCTGCTGACCAAGCTGCCGCAAGAGATGGGCTCGACCATTAACCAGAACGCAAATGGCGTTGGTGGCGGGAATGGTAGCGTCATACCCAACCTGCGCGGTTTATTGCCCGAAGAAACCCTGGTTCTCATCGATGGAAAGCGCGCTGCGATAATTGGTAGCGGCGGCGGGGTTGCCGCAGGTGCTTCGCCCGGCCTCACGGGAGTGGACATCAATCTCATTCCTTTCCCAATGATTGATCACATCGACATCTTGAAGGATGGCGCCTCCGCTGTTTATGGCAGCGATGCGGTTGCCGGTGTGTTCAATATCTTTTTGAAACACAAATTCCGTGGTCTGGAGATTGGAGCCAGTATTGGCAACACAAACCTGGGCTCCTCTAATGACGCACGCGAGCTCGAGACGTGGATGATTGCCGGAACGGGAGATGACAAGACCGATATCGTGATCATTGCCGACGCCTACGATCGGGCCGCTATCTACGGTCGCGACCGCAACATTACCAGTAACGCGAACCAACTTGCGTGGGGCGGATTCGATCATCGCAGTGGGGATTTTCCCGGCGTCATCGGCCCGTTCGGCAACCCCGCGGCTCCGTTAGGCTTTCGATTGATCCCGAAGTTGTTTTTTAGCCGCAACACTCCGCCGCCGCATTCAGCCCCGAACGTCTCAACTTCACCTTACTACACCAACAACGTCCCTTACCCGGACGGGAACTTCGCGCTTTATAATTTCGCGGCTGTGACCGCGACGATTCCAGCGGCGGATCGCCAAAGTATCTATGGCTCTTTTACGCGCGATATTTGTGACAAGTACTTAACGGTCTTTGCCGACTTCAAATACACCCGCTCATTTTTTGATGGAGCCGGGGCGGCTGCCGGGTTTTCCCCGGATCCATTCAAGAACCCGAACGGTACTGCCTTTAGTCCTGAGGGCATCAGTGTGCCAATCGCAAATCCGTTTAATCCCTTCACGGTCGCGGATGCGACTTTGCCCGATGGCACGCCTGTTACCACCGGAGTTCATTTCAGCGGCATTAAAGACACAGGCGGCGTTACATTCAAGACCACGTTCCACGACATGCTGTTCGATGCCGGACTTCGCGGTCAGATGGGAGAGTTTGGCGATTACTTCAAGAATTGGAATTGGGAATTGGGTTTCCGTTATTCCCGGAACGACGAGGAAACCCTCACTGGTGGGCTGGTAAGCGCGGCGGGCTTACGCGAAGCGCTGTTGGATACCAACCCGGCCACAGCGTTTAATCCCTTCCTTGGATTCCGAGGTAGAAATACCGAGGCAGCAATAAGCCGAGTCTACCTTACCCTCCATAACACCGGCCAGTTCGAGTTACCATTGGCTTATTTCCATCTCAATGGTGACCTGTTCAATCTTCCCGCCGGACCGGTCTCCTTCGCGGCTGGGCTCGAGTACCGCGGGGAAAGGTGGAGAAACGATCCTGACTCGGAGAACGCTAGTTTTGACACAATCGGTGGCAGGAATTTCCAAGCCTCAAAGGTAAACCGGGACGTTTGGGGAACCTTTCAGGAAGTGCGTATTCCGGTGACCAGCCCGGCGTGGAATTTTCCAGGAGCATACAGTCTCGAGTTGGACATCGCCGAGCGCGAAGAATGGTATAGCCAGAATACATCTGCGACCACTGCTCCTTCCGTTTTGCCTGAGGAACACTCCCAGTTTGACGGGCAGAAGCCCAAATTTTCTATTCGCTGGCAACCGCTTGACCCCAAGTGGATTGGCACCCTCACCTTACGTGGCTCTTACAGCGAAGCGTTTCTTGCGCCGACACTACCCGACCTTACGCCGGCCGGCACCGAATTCTTCTTCCCCCCCGGTTTTTTTCACGATCCCAAGGGATTGACGCCTCCAGGAGCTGGCACTCGGCTCCTCTTGAGTGGAAACCCTCTCCTCAATCCGGCGGTTGCCTACGAATGGTCTTATGGAGCAGTTTACAGTGCGAAATGGATCAGAGGTCTTACCCTGAGCGCTGATTTCTGGCATATTGACCTTCGATCGCTTGCCGATGTGCCTGGTGGGGATTTCATCATCGATCATGAAAAGTTATTTCCGCAGGATGTAATTCGTGATCCAACAACTGGCGCAATCACGACCGTCATTTTGCCTACCTTAAACCTCACCCGCACTGTGGTAGAAGGTCTCGATTACGAAGCGATCTACATCCTGGATTTAGCGAGCTTTGGTCGCGGCGATTTTGGTAGGTTTACCTTTACCCTCAATGGGACCTACCTGTCCCGGTTCGAGCTTCAGATAAGTCCCGACACTCACCGATTTGGGCTCTCGGGTTCGTATGTGTCTCCACCAACTTTAAACGGCTCGCTGCCGCACACTCGAGCCTTTGCCAGCGCGTTCTGGGGCGGCCCGGCTGACACCTGGCTGACCGGCTTCGATGTTGGCGCGACCGTTCACTACACCGGCC
>QHOS01000017.1 GCA_003219415.1 Verrucomicrobiota bacterium
CGCCTACTTTCCCGTGTTCACGTTGTTTTCGGGACTTCTGATTTGGTTCGGCGTCGTGCGGCGCCGGGTCGAAGGAGCGCTTCGACAATCCCGCGACGTGCTTAAAGCGGAAGTCGAGCAACGGCGGGCTTTGAACGCGGAACTTGCAAAGCGTTCTGACGAGTTACAGGCGACTAACAAAGAATTAGAGGCATTTGCTTACTCCGTGTCACACGATCTGCGCGCCCCGGTTCGGCATATTGCCGGATTCACCGAGCTCTTGCAGAAACACTCTGATGCCGTTCTCGACGACAAAAGCCGCCACCAGATCAGCATGATTTTGGACTCAGCCAAACGGATGGGCCGCCTGGTGGATGATCTTCTGGCGTTCTCGCGAATCGGCAGGGCCGAAGCACAAAAGACAACCGTTCATCTCGAACCGCTCATGAAAGGCGTGGTCGACGAAATTGCGCCAGATATGAAGGGCCGGAAGATTGTCTGGCACATCGGGAATTTGCCGATCTGCTACGGAGATCCTGCCATGCTCCGGCTGGTGTTCGGTAATCTCGTTTCCAATGCGGTGAAATTCACTCGAACCTGCCTGCAGGCCGAGATAGAAATCAGTTCGGTAAACCATACCTCTGACGAGGTTGTCGTATTTGTTAAGGACAACGGAGTTGGTTTTGACATGAAGTATAAGGATAAGTTATTTGGTGTTTTCCAACGCCTCCATTCGCAAGAGGCGTTCGAAGGAACTGGTATCGGGCTGGCCACAGTCCAGCGAATTGTCCAAGGCCATGGGGGTCGAGTGTGGGCGGAAGCCTCAGTCAATAATGGCGCCACATTTTACGTTGCGCTGCCCAAAGCTGGAAGGGTAAATGCATGAGTGACAGCCTTATTGAAAAGCTCGCGCTCATTGTAGCAACGGTGCTATGGGCACGTGGTTCTGAGTTGGATTTTCCGAGAAGGCCGGCCACAGGATGGCTACAGGGTGTGGCTAGCCACGAGATAGTGACGGCAGTCCTTAAACGAAAAGATCTTAACTAAAACAAGGAGGCTTTATGAATCTGGCAGCACAGAGAACTCCGCTCATCGCGGCGCTCGAACAACTCGGCCCACACGACCATTTCTGCTCGATATACGAGAACCGAGAGGAACATTACGGGGTTGCCATTGCGTTCATGCAGATCGGGCTGGATCGCGGCGAAAAGTGCATTTACATCGCCGACGACGGCATGGTCGGTGACGTTCGCCAAGCCATGCAGTCGGAAGGAATTGACGTAGAGCGTGCGACCGCATCCAAAGCCCTCGTTCTGGCAACCAAAGAGCAAGCATATCTGAGGCATGGATCCTTTAACCCTGATTGGATGTTTACCTTCTGGGAGGAAGCCACGCAGTCGGCCATGAGTGAAGGCTTTTCTGCGCTCCGCGCCACCGGCGAGACAGAATGGGTCGTAAGAGGGGCCCGTGGACTTGAACGCTGGATGGAATACGAAAGCAGGTTGACTCACGCGGTCTCGGAAAATAATTGCTCCGCGCTTTGCCAGTACAATCGACGCCTTTTCCCACCGGAACTCATTCTTGACGTCATCCGTACGCATCCCGTGGTGGTCTATCGTGGCACGGTCTGCCGAAATCTGTACTATGTGCCGCCTGACGAATTTCTGGGGACTAACCAGGAAGAGCGTGAAGTGGAGAGGCTGTTAACGAATATCCAGGAACGCGAGGATGTAGAGCATGCGCTCCGAGACCAACTCAGCGAGCGCAAAAAAGTCGAGGAAGCTCTTCGCCTATCTCGCGATGAGCTGGACACGAAAGTAAAGGAGCGGACTGCCGAGTTGAGGAAAATAAATGACGACTTGCAGTCCGTTAATAAAGAATTGGAGGCATTCGCGTATTCCGTTTCTCACGACCTGCGCGCGCCCCTTCGACACATCGCAGGATTCACCGAGTTGTTGCTAAAAGACGCCGAGCCCGTTCTCGACGACAAAAGCCGGCGACACATCACCAAGATTTTGCAATCAGCCAATCGGATGGATAGTTTGGTGGACGACCTTCTAGCTTTCTCGCGGATCGGCCGGGTAGAAACGCAAAAGACAACCGTTAATCTCGAGCAGCTTGTGAGAAGCGTGGTCGCCGAAATTGCCCCAGACACGCAGGGTCGGAGAATTGTTTGGCGAATTGGAGCTTTGCCGATTTGCTACGGCGATCCTTCTCTACTCCAGGTGGTGTTCAGTAATCTGGTTTCGAACGCCGTGAAATTCACCCGAACCCGCGAGCAGGCCAATATAGAAATCGATTCGTTGAACCACGGACCGAATGAGGTGGTCGTGTTTGTAAGAGACAACGGAGTTGGCTTCGATATGAACTATAAGGACAAATTGTTTGGTGTTTTCCAGCGCCTTCATTCGCAGGACGCGTTCGAAGGTACCGGAATTGGGCTCGCCACAGTGCAGCGAATTGCTCATCGTCACGGCGGTCGCGTGTGGGCAGAAGGCGCGATCGACAACGGCGCCACTTTCTATGTGGCGTTGCCGAAACCCGAAAAAAGAAAACAGGATGAGTGATCTAAAGCGCATCTTGTTAGTCGAAGATGATCCGAAAGACGTCGAGCTAACGCTGACCGGGTTGGCCGAGTATAACCTGGCTAACGAGGTGGTGATCGTGCGCGACGGCGAAGAGGCGCTCGATTATCTGTATCGTCGGGGCAATCACCAGACGCGCGCCAATGGTAATCCTGCCGTGATGCTGCTCGACTTGAAACTGCCGAAGGTCAATGGCTTCGAGGTGCTCGAGCAGGTTCGAGCTGATGAAAACCTAAAGATGCTTCCGGTGGTGGTCTTAACCTCTTCGCACGAAGAGCGCGACCTGGTGAAAAGCTACAAGTTAGGTGTGAATGGCTATGTCGTTAAGCCGGTTGATTTCCACCAATTCGTCAACGCCGTGAAGGAGCTGGGCGTGTTTTGGGCAGTGATCAATGAACCTCCGCCCGGCAGTGTCAAAAAAAGGTAAGAGATGAATTTTCCGCTCCGAGTTCTGCACCTTGAAGATGACGCCAGGGACACAGAACTCGTCCAAGCCGCTCTCGAAGGAGAAGGAATACAGAGCGAGCTGACAAGAGTCGAAAGGGAGGAGGATTTTCTCGCCGCGCTCAAACGGGAGAGCTTGGATCTCATTCTCGCAGATTACACACTGCCGTCCTTTGATGGATTATCCGCGCTGAGAATCGCCCAGCAGCACTTGCCGGATGTGCCATTCATATTTGTTTCCGGAACGCTCGGTGAAGACGTCGCCATTGAAGCTCTTAAGACCGGCGCCACTGATTATGTCCTCAAGACGCGTTTGGCCCGCTTGGGACCGTCGGTCAATCGCGCGTTGCGCGAAGCCCGGGAAAGGGCAAACCGCAAGCGAGCGGAGGAAGCCGTGCGCCAGAGCGAAAAGCAGCTTCGCGATCTGATTGAAACCATCCCCGCGATGGCGTTTGTCACGCGGCCTGATGGCTCCAGTGAATTTGTCAGTCGACCATGGATTGAATACTCAGGATTGTCGGAGGAACAGACCGCAGGCTCAGGGTGGGCGGTTACACTTCACCCGGATGATCTCAAACAACACTTAGCAAAGTGGCGAGTCTCCCGGGCGACCGGCCAGCCGTTTGAAAACGAAGCGCGGCATCGCGACGCGCACGGGAACTACCGTTGGCTCTTGGCTCGTGCCGTACCGCTGCGAGATGAACAAGAAAAAATCCTGAAGTGGTATGGAGCTTTGACCGACATTGAAGATCGAAAGCGGGCTGAAGCTTTGCTGGCCGGAGAGAAACGCATTCTCGAGATGATCGCCAAAGGTGATTCGTTGCCTGCGATTTTCAATGCGCTCTGCCAGTTGGTCGAAGCACAGCTGCCTGATGTCATCTCTTCCGTTTTGCTCTTGGAGGGAGATCGCTTGCGGCATGGCGGAGCGCCCAGCCTGCCCAATAGTTATAACGAAGCAATTAATGGTCTCGTCATTGGGCCGTCGGAAGGTTCATGTGGGACAGCTGCCTATCGCGCCGAACCGGTTATTGTTTCCAACATCGCTACCGATCCGTTGTGGGCGAAATATCGCGATCTGGCTCTCTCACATTCGCTGCGTGCTTGTTGGTCCACGCCGATTCTCTCGTCCGAGAAAAAAGTGTTGGGGACTTTCGCCATGTACTATCGTGAGCCGCGAAGTCCTACTTCCCAAGATTTCGGCCTGGTTGAGCTGGCGACGCACCTGGTGCGGATAGCTGTTGAACGCGATCGTGCGGATGATCGAGGGTGACCAACAAGTCGCGCCGGATCCGGAGCATCCGTTCGTCAAGGACCCGCAGGCATGGAAAAGAAGTCTTCAGTTTCAAGAGATGCTGTTTACGAAGGGGCCGGTGGTGTGCGACGACATCGAGCAGGACCCCCGCCTTGGTGCAGAATTCCGGGAATACCTGATGAATAGAGGACGCAAGAAGTTCCTGGCTATCCCGATGTTTGTACTGGGAGAAGTGCGCGGCTTCATTGGTATTCAGCATGTTGAACAGGGAGCATATCGTCCTGAAGAGATCGAACTGGCCCAGGCGCTGGCCCATCACGTGATGATGGCGACGCACGCCGCCGAGCTGGCCGAACAACGGCGGCATGCCGTGCTGTTGGAGGAGCGCACCCGTATGGCGCGCGATATTCACGATACCCTCGCACAAGGCTTCACCGGCGTGATTATCCAGTTGGATACATCGGTCGAAGCTCTGCGGGACGAAGAACCAGAAGAGGCGGCAAAGCATATCCGCCAGGCACGTGAACTCGCGCGCGAAAGTCTAACCGAGGCGCGTCGTTCAGTGCATGCGCTCCGCCCACAGGCACTCGAGAAGGCCACTTTCGCTGACGCGCTCAGGGCGATAATAACAAATACGACGGCCGGCACGTCGCTTCGCAGTGATTTTCAGCTCAAGGGCCAGCCGCGCGACCTGCAACCAGCGGTCGAGGAAAATCTGCTGCACATCGGGCAGGAAGCCTTGAGCAATGCGCTAAAGCACGCGTGCGCGACCAGGTTTCAGGCGCGGTTGTCTTTCGATTCCGATGCAGTTCGTCTGGAGCTTCGCGACAACGGCAAAGGATTTGTTGTCGATTCCGCAAACGGAGGAGGTATCGGGTTAATCGGAATGAGCGAGCGCGCCGACCAAATCGGTGCGAGACTTGCAGTAACAAGCAAGCCTGGGAGGGGGACGAAGATCATTGCTGTCTCGCCATATCAACAGCTGGTAATGAAATGAAAGCATCAGACGATAAGAAGAAACCGAGTAGCGCAAAAAAGAAACGCATCCGTATTTTGATTGGGGACGATCACAGCGTGGTCCGCGAAGGCCTGGTCTCGTTAGTTAAACGTAAGTCGGACATGGTCGTGGTCGCCGAAGCCAGCAATGGGCGCGAAGCGGTCGAACTTTGGAAAGAGCATCGACCCGACGTGACGTTGCTCGACTTGCGCATGCCTGAGTTGAATGGCGTTGGCGCGATCAAGGAAATCCGGGAGCTGGACGGGAACGCGCAGATCGTCGTGCTTACCACTTATGATGGTGATGAAGACATCTATCGCGCCATCAAAGCGGGCGCGAAAGCTTACCTGTTGAAAGACACCGCGCGCGATGCGCTGGTGGATACCGTTCGCAGGGTGCACGCCGGCGAAACCTACCTGCCGCCCCAACTCGCCGCGAAACTAGCTGAGCGCGTCAGCGGCGAGGCATTAAGCCCGCGCGAGATCGACGTGCTGCAGCGGATGGCAGTTGGCAAGAGTAACAAGGAGATTGGCGCCGAGTTGTTCATCAGCGAAGGAACGGTGAAAACCCACATCAAAAGTATCTTCAGCAAACTGGATGTGGTCAGCCGCACGGAAGCTGTTGCCACCGCAACACGTCGTGGGCTGATCCAGTTGTAGCCGTTCTCACCCGATTGCAAGACGTCTGGATCACATGCCACTACCGAGTGGCGTTTCCTAGATGGACTATAGACAATTTCGCTTAGTGGCGCCCACAATTCGGCTATCCCCAAAAAGGGAGCCCGCAACCCATCGAGATGATCTTCGCGAAGGACAACGCCGCCAAGGAAGGCTGCAACCGATGGACGATGAATGGCGTGGCCTTCTCCACGACTGGTGAGATTGCCCCAGCTTCCTTTCACCTGAAGAAAGGCAAGCGCTATCGCATTCGTATGCGCAATGCAGTGACGATATCCACCAATCCATCTCCATTGCCATAGTTTTGAGCTAACGAGCCTGACCGGAAAGCCGACCGCTGGAATCTTGAAAGATGTAGTGATGTTAGGCGGATATCAGGAAGCCGAAATGGACAGCGGCTACTGAGGGAACGCACGCGATGGCTTCGTGGGCGAAGCTGAGAGCCCTTAAGCTTGACGGTCCCGTCGACTGAAGGGAGCGTCTAGCGACGGCGAGCCTCTATGAGCAAACAGGAGCAGCCACGGCGGTTGGCGGATGCCGACGTGGAGGTGTTTGGCGCAGAGTCGAGTTCATCACGCTCGGCCCCTATTGCGCTCGTCGTCTCGTCTGCCCTCTGCGGCCATGCCGCCTCGCGGCAGGCGCACGTCGACGTCGCAACGCCGACGCACGTCGATCCCGCGGAGCGTGCGAACAAGTGGGTCGTGCTGACTCTTTCGGGGACTGCGACCTTTATGACGACGCTGGACTCTTCGATCGTCAACATCGGCCTGCCGTCCATCGCACACGCCTTTGGCGTACCGCTGTCGGGCAATATCGAGTGGGTTTTAATCGGGTATCTCGTCGTCATCGCGGCCGTCTTGCTTACCTTTGGACGGCTGGCCGACATGCTGGGACGCAAGCCGCTCTTCCTGGCCGGTCTCGCGGTCTTCACACTCGGCTCGGCGGTCTGCGGGGCCGCGCCCTCACTAGGCACACTCATCGCCGCGCGCTGCTTCCAGGGCCTGGGTGCGGCCGCCATCCTTTGCGTCAACGTTGCCATGATCACGCGCTCGTTCCCGGCCGCCGAGCGCGGCCGGGCGCTCGGCCTCAACATGATCCTCCTGGCGCTGGGTGTAAGCATGGGGCCAACCATCGGCGGAATCCTGACCCAGGCGTTGAGCTGGCGGTGGATCTTCTATGTCAATCTGCCGATCGGTGCACTGGCTCTCCTCGCCGCCTGGTGTCTGCTCACCGAGCGCTACCACCTAGAACGGCAGCGCTTCGACCTGCCCGGCGCCGCGCTTCTCGCTACTGGGCTGGCCGCGCTGACCCTCGGTCTCTCCTTCGGGCAGGAATGGGGTTGGAGCTCGCTGCGGTTCCTAGGCTCGATGGGGATTGCGGTCGCCGCCCTGGCCGGTGCGGCGTGTGTGGAGCGGCGGGTGCACGCCCCCATTCTGGATCCGGCGCTGGTCAGCGAGCGGGTCTTCGCGTTCGCGAACGTCAGCTTCATGATCTGCATGCTGGCCCTTTTCGCGGTGAGCTTTCTCCTGCCGTTCTACCTAGAGGAGTTGCATGGGTTCGACACGCTCCGGTCGGGGCTGTTGCTCACGCCGCTCCCACTGACGCTGGCGATGGTGGCACCCGTTAGCGGCGCGCTCGCGGATCGAGTGGGCTCGCGCTGGCTCGCGCCGCTGGGGCTGGCCATCGCCTGTGCGGGCTTGCTGCTCCTGAGCGGGTTGACTCAAGCTAGCTCGATCGCCTACCTAGTTCTATGCCTGATCGTCACCGGGATCGGGCAGGGGCTCTTCCAATCGCCTAACGCGCGCGCTATCATGGGAGCCGCGCCGCCTCATGAGCTAGGTGTCGCCTCCGGCATACTGGCCACCGGGCGGGTCATCGGTCAGAGTCTGAGCGTCGCGGTTGCGGGCGCGGTCTTCACGAGCTCCGGCGGCGCGGCGGCCGGTGCGGCCCTGGTAGCTAGCCGGGGAACTCTGAGCGTCGAGCAGGCGCGGGCGCTTCAGCAAACGTTCGTGGCCGGCCTGCATGCTGCCTTCGTGGTGTGCGCTGTGCTCGCGGCACTGGGTGTCCTGACCGCGCTGCTTCGCGGCTCTGAAAGAGGGTGATCCGCCCTCGCTGTCCCGTGCTCGGCCTGATGAGGAAGATCCGGCGGCCAGCCGTACGGCGACATCCGCGGAGCATCGAGCACTGCACGCCGCGCTGACTGCGCGATAGCCGAGATCAGTTAGGCGCTCGATATCACATTTTCTATTCGCGGCGTGGGCAGTCGATTATGTCCTCGCGCTCGGATTCGGTCCGAGCGGATCAACCGGATTGCCGATCGTGTAAATCCCTGGCCTTGGCGTTCAATCCGATGCGGGCCAGCCAGGCCCGTGATCCACCGTGCGTTTTTACTGTGTCAGGTTTTGTTGCTACTTGATTTCTCCACTCATTGAGCTCGACGCTCGAAGATTCGAGGGCGGCTGCATCCGCTTCGTGCCTGCTCATTGCGCGTCTAGGGACGTGGTCGTGATACACTTGGAAACCGGCCCACGACTGGCTCACGGGCATCAACTCGAGACGGTTGATATTGACGTGCGGCGGCAGGCTCGCGATCCAGCACACCACGTTGGCGATGTCCTCGGCAGTCAGCGGGTCCGCGCCCTTGTAGAGCGCGTCGGAAGCGGCCTCATCACCGCCCGTGCGCACGAGAGTGAATTCGGTCTTGGCCAGACCGGGCTCGATCGAAGTCACGCGAACGCCGGTACCATGCAGATCGCTACGTAAGCCGAGCGAGAACTGCCGCACGAAAGCCTTCGTCGCGCCGTAGACATTGCCGCCCGGATAAGGATAGGTCGCAGCAACTGAACTTAGGTTGACGATCAAGCCCTTGCGCTCGATCAAGGTGGGAAGGAGTCGGTGCGTGAGGGTAACCAGGCCGGTGACGTTCGTCTCAATCATTCTCAGCCAGTCATCCAATCTAGTCTCAGGTGCGGGAGCAGTGCCAAGTGCGAGTCCGGCATTGTTAATCAGGACGTCGATGCCCCGGAAAGCCTCAGGGAGAGATGACAGGGTCGCGTTAATCGCATCCACGTCGCGCACGTCGAAGGGCGCGGGGGTTATGGTCTCCGTGCCGAGCTCGTCCACCAGAGCGCGGAGACGTTCGGTACGCCGCCCGGTCGCGATAACACCCCACCCAGCCTGAGCGAAACGCCGCGCCATCGCTGCACCAAACCCAGACGTTGCTCCAGTAATCAAGACGGTTTTCCTCTTTGTGTTCTCTCTATTCTCCGGATTTTGGATACGACGAGGAAATCCGCCCCGAATGGGAGAATACCGCGATGCTGACTTCGTTTTCGTCTGTCTTTTAGCCGTTCTTGAGATCATTTCGTGCGTTTTCTAATGGTAATTAAGTCGCTTCGTAATTCCGATAGCAGCAATGGCAATCATGCTGCAATCGCTGCATTCATTGTTGCTTTTTTTGCTGTCTTGTTCACCGGCTGCTCATTAGCAGATTGGAAAATTGCGATCAGCTCAGCCAGGCGGCGATCATACTCGTCGCACCTCGGACAGTTGCCGTCGGAATCAATCCATTCCGGATGCTGGGTTAGTAGATCGCGGTGCAATTGTTCCTGTAACTCGGCATATGATCGAATCTGACGTGCGTTCGATATCGATCTTCTATTTGACTGCGAGACTCCCATCTGCATGACCAAACGTTCGGTCGCTCCGACCCCAGCTGCTACAACGCGTCTGGAGGATTTTTCACTGCGACCTCAGAGTTCCTTTGGACTCTCTCTTTTGAGAGACGGCTGAGCGAATAGCTACGAATTCCGCCAAGTAACTGCCAGTTACGAACGCTGAGCACCTGTTTTGCTTTTTGCCTGACCACTCACGGTTCGGTTAAATGCTTCGATTGCGTTTTCGAACGGAACAGAGAAGCGACGCATGAGCGCCGCTCACTTCGCGGAGGGGCGGTCTGATGCAAGCTCTGTCCCAGCTTTCCCGCCATGTCTCGCTACGACCTGGATCTGACTCAAACTGGAGTCGGTGCGTTTTGCTCGATCAGATTCTGACTCTTCAAGTCCGTCCAGAACTCAGCCGGAATCCTAGTCTGCATCGAGGTGTAGTCTTTCAGGATCTGATGTTCTCTGCTGACGCCGACCACCAGCGCTGCAGCAACATCAGGCGCGGCAGAAAACTGCAGTGCGGCCGTTCGCAGATCGACCCCATGATTGGCCGCAATGTCACGCAGTTTCTTGCGTTTCTCAATATAGGCAGCGGGGATTTTGTAGGAGTCCTTTCCGTAGTTGTACCTCGGACTGCCCGATACGAATCCGGCATTAAGCGAAGACCCGATCACCAAAGAGACGTTCTTTTGCCTTACCGCTGGGAAGACGTTATTGAGAGCGTTCTTGTGATCGATCAACGAATACTGCGAGGCCAAAAGGCATACATCCGGATCAGCCACCTCGAGAACTCGCAAAATGGGTTCCGGCCTGTTTACACCCAGTCCCCAGCCCTTGATGATGCCCTCTTCGCGCATGCGAGTGAGTTCAGGAAATGCTCCTGTCGTCGCAATCTTGAACTGTTCCTCCCAGGGAGTCGGTAGCAGTTTATTGTCAGGCGAGAGGTCATGGACGAAAGCAATATCGAGGCTGTCGATCCCTAGTCTCTGCAGGCTGTCTTCGATCGAACGCCGGATCCCCGGACCTGTATAGTCGAACAAGACATCGTTCGGCGAGGGCGAAAAGGGAAATAGATTGCGATTATGTGCTGTCTTTGACGCCTTCAGCAGTTTACCGACTTTCGACGATATGATGTAGTCGCTTCTTTTCTTGTTATGAAGAAAGTACCCGAATCTTCGCTCTGCCAGCCCTAATCCATACCACGGCGACACGTCATAGTAACGGACGCCGGCAGACCATGCTGCCTCCAGGACAGCGTTCGCATCTTCATCTGTTACTATAGAAAACTCATTCCCTAATGGTACGCCTCCCATACCAAACTTGAATGGTGGCTTGTAATGACCCTGAGGGGAGATATTGGCTGCATTTTCCGCGGCATTTGTCGCTGCCTTCTCGTTGGCGGTGCGTGCAGCCAATGGGCCACCAGGCATCAAAGCTGCGGCTGCGGTAAGCGCTGATCCTTTCATTGCCAAGTTCAAGAATTCTCTACGTGAAGTCATAGTCAGCTTGCCTCTCTTTTTAAACGAATCGTACGCTTTCACCGCCCGCGGCTGCTACTACGCATTCGGAAGATTTGCAGGTGCGACCTCAGCCTTGGTCCGGCCTCTCTCTTTCGGGTGATAGCGTAATACAAAGACCTTTATGCGATGCCCTGAAAGCGCTTTCTTCCTGTCGGAGAGTTACAGTTCGTCAAGAGCTGCCGATTAGGATGCCAACGATAAATACACAGACGCCGCCGACGATCACTTGGAAAGCTGCGCGGAGGAACGGCGTATCCATGTAGCGGTTACGAATCCAGCTAATGACCAGGAGCTCGATCGCAACGACTAACACCGCGAGACCTGTTGCCACGCGAAAATTTGGAATTAGAAATGGAAGCGCGTGGCCGATCCCGCCCGCGGTTGTCATCAAGCCGCAGACGATCCCGCGCAACACAGGTTTCCCACGACCGGTCAAGCTGCCATCATCGGACAGAGCTTCGGCAAACCCCATCGAGATTCCGGCGCCGAGACTTGCTGCCAGGCCAACGAGCAGCGCGGCATGGCTACTTCGTGTAGCGAATGCAGCTGCAAAGACCGGAGCAAGCGTGGAGACGGAGCCGTCCATTAACCCGCTTAGGCCGGGCTGCACGATTTGCAGAACAAACAAGCGGCGGTTTGCTCTGTCTTCTTGCGTCGTGGCTTCAGGTGTGAGGTGTTCTTTTTCCAGCTCATCGGCAACCTCTACATGGTGGCGCTCTGCTTCCGCGAGATCGCCCAGGAGCTTTCGTGTTGAGGCATCGCCAACTCTGGCCGCGGCTCGTTCGTAGAAATGCTGCGTTTCCACCTCCATGGATTCCGCATGACGACGCACCGTCTCTATGCCAAGGCTTCGAATCAGCCAGACGGGTTTCCGGGTGATGAATCCCTTTACGTCTTCGCGGCGAATGAGCGGAATGTGCTCCCCAAAGCGGCGTCGGAACTCGTCGATCAACCTACGCCGGTGAGTATCTTCTTCGGCTTCCATCTCTTTGAAGACTTCAGCTGTTGCGGGGTAGTTGTCCCTCAAGCGCGCTGCAAAGTCAGCATAGATCCGGCCATCTGTTTCTTCGTTAGAAATAGCCAGGGCAAGGATTTCCGGTTCTGAAAGATCTTTGAAGTTCTTAGACACACCTCAATCGAAGCGACATGGTTGGTTGACTGTCGGAGAATTCTTAAGCTGGATCATCATCAACACACAAGGCTCATTTCCGACTGTGGCAGACAAGTGTCCCTTATGACCGTTGGCATCAGGCTTCGTGTTCTGGTCCTCACCGAACGACACATCGCCCGGTCCCATTTCTACGCGCTGGCTATCCATGGTTTGAACATACCATCGCCCGGAAATTGGAATGATCCATTGTGGCTTGGGATTTTCATGCCAGATGCCGATCCAGCCGACCGGCAAGACACTAATGACTACACTGGCGCCTTCGGTTTTAAGCCGGCTCAACCACTGAGGAGCAGCCGGCGGCTCTATGCTTTCCAAAACAAAATTGCGAATTTCACATTTTTTCTGGTGGCTAACGCCCTGGAGATCAGTCCATACGTGCCAGTAAGCAAAGCTGACTGGCGCTCTGTTTTCAGCGAAGGCAGTTTTAGCTAGAAATAACGGCAAAGCCAAAACCATCAGAAGCATCACTGCCTTGTTAGGCAGCCCATGGCTGGATTTGTGTTCTTTGGTTGTCCTTTTCATTCCCTAAACGAGGAGGAGTTTCCGTACGAGCTTCGTAATTGTTTGAAGAATCCTGATGTTCCGCTGCGGATCGTCCTCTCGGCGGTTCATCCGGTCGCGATCCCTTACCGGAGGAGTGAGGTGAGGCCTGGAACGCTTGCGGTGTATTCTTGACAGGACCCCGATTCGTCGCGAAGTCCCCACCGCTCGCTAGGTATACGTAGATAGCTGAGAAATCCTGGACGGCGTGTCCCTCCATCATTGCGAGGCGATACAGTTCTTTAGCAGCATTCGTTACGGGCATGGCTACGCCAGACTCGTAGGCACTCACTGATGCGAGGTGCATGTCCTTTTGCATCCAGCGCAACGGAAATTCGGCTTCGTAATTTCCTCTCTCAATTTTCTCCCGTTTCAACGCGATAAACGGCGCGACCGCAGGCGTGCCGAGCAATGAATCGAACAACACTTTGCGCGAGATGCCGAGCCCTTCGCCCAATGCCATGCCTTCGGCGAATGCCGCCATGGCGTTACCTATTAAGAGGTTGACTACCATTTTTACGGAAGTCCCAGTGCCATGTCCGCCGGCATGGACAATTTTGTTGCCCATGCAAAACAGTAGCGGGCGAATTCTTTCCAAATCGGCCAGCTCAGCTCCAACCCAAAAAACGAGTTGCGCTTCCGCGGCGGGGACCGTCGAGCCGGTTACTGGCGCGTCGACAAAATGAACATGGCGGCGCGCTGCTTCGCTGGCCATCTTCTTTGAGAACGACGGATTTACCGAACTGCAATCGACCCAAAGCGCATCTGGCCGAAGGCGCTCCAGAAATCCGTTATCGCCCAGAGCTGCTTGCTCGACGGCGCCTGGATCGGCCAGCATCGTAAACAAGACGTCCACTTGTTGGGCCAGTTCTGCCGGGGAATCAGCAAATGTTCCGCAAGGACCAAGTAGGGGCTCCGCCTTGGCACGCGTGCGATTGAAGAGTACCAAAGAGTAGCCGTGCTTTTGCAGGTTCGCCGCCATGCGGCTGCCCATTATTCCTAAACCAATGAATCCTATTTTCATATCATTTCTTTTATTCTTCTATTTCAGTAATGGCTCGATCAGCTTCAGTCCTGTCGCCTCATCCGATTCTTTGTGTAAGGGGATGGGATAAACAGTCATGAATAACTCCAGGGTTGGAAAGACAAACGCGTTGATCACGTGTCCACCCAGCACAGTTCCATTGGATGATGCTACAGATACGTGCGTGTGAACAACAGGTTGGTCGTTGACGAGTGCGATGTTGCCGATCATTGAGACCAGTTCCACCTGTTGTTCGATCGGAATCAGTCTGAACTCTTTCCTGGTGTCGTCAAACCAGGCAACTGTGGCATGGCTAAATGCGCCGATGGCAGTGAAGCTAGCTGAGGTTACTTTGTTTTGTCTGGCAAAATCGGTTAGGCCAGACATGACTTCGTCGCCTTTAGCAAGGATGATTACGTAGTGCTTTACGCCAGCATTTTCCGACAGCAATCGGATCTTCATGCCGGGCGCCTTTCCAGTCGCCACCGGAACTGAGGGCGAAACATATGCCTCGTCCTGACGGCGGTTTTGTTGTTGTGCTTTCGCTTCTATCATACTTGCAAATAATGCCAGCGCTACGACGGGGAGTAGTGCTGGTTGGTTGTAAACGCTATTCATAATTCAACCTGCCATTACTGGCTCTGGTTCTTGCACCTTCCCGCCTTCGATCTCCGCGACCTCCTCATCGGTGAGCTGAAGCTCCGCCGCGCCAACATTCTTCTCGACTTGTTGCGCGTTCCGAGCGCCGACAATAGCCGCAGTCACCGCGGGGTTTCGCAACACCCATGCGACTGCGACCTGTCCCGGCGGCCGATGATATTTCTCACCAACTTGTCGCAAACGCTCAACGAGTGTGAGGTTCTGGGAAAGCTTCGGTTCACGAAACTCCCGGTCACGACCGCGCCAGTCGCCATCGGGCAGCTTCGCCGCACGCTCCCGAGTCATCGCGCCAGTTAACAAGCCGGATGCCATGGGCGAGTAGACGATCACGCCGATGCCATTCGAGTAACAGTAAGGCAGAATCTCCGATTCGATTTCGCGGCGAATCAAGGAATAGGGTGGCTGCAGCGAGGTGACCGGAGCGATCTTGTCCGCTCGACGCAGTTGGTCGGCATCAAAGTTAGAAACTCCGATCCAGCGGACCTTTCCTTCCTTTTGAAGCTGAGCCATCTCGCTCCAGCCTTCTTCGAGGTCGTCGGTAGGCCAGTGGATTTGGTAAAGATCGATCACTTCGATCCGCAACCGTCGGAGACTGTCTTCGCATTCCTGTCGAATGGATTTTGCCTTTAAATTGTTATGGACATTTCCCTGCTTGTCCCAGCGAAGCCCGCATTTTGTAAAAACGTACGGCCGAGGTCCAGACCAGGTCTTAAGTGCAGAAGCTACAACTTCCTCAGAGTGCCCCATCCCATACACAGCGGCGGTATCAATCCAACTCACCCCGAGCTCAAGCGCGCGGTGTATAGCCGCAATAGACGTTTTATCGTCCTGGTCGCCCCAGCCAAATTCCCAGCCCGAGCCGCCGATGGCCCATGCGCCGAAGCCGATGGGTGTGATAGACAAATCGGAGTTACCGAGGCGCTTCGTTTTCATGCCAGAGCTGATGATAGATTTCGTTTTCGTGTTTTCTGTTCTCATAGGTTGAAACGTGGTTTTCATCGTGATCGGATGTTGTCGTTCAACTCGCCGCTGGCGCGGGCAATCCAAGCGACTGCAGTGTGTCGGGCGATAGACTCCCGGTAACACTTAGCTGCTTGGCGATCTGATATCTTGCCACCGCGTCGCGCGTCGCCGGTCCGAAAACGCCGTCGATGGAACCATTGTAATAGCCAAGTTGCAGTAGCTGCGTTTGAACGGCTTGGACTGTGACACTATCAGCTGCTGCAATGTTATAGCTCGCGTTGTTGTTATCGTACGGGCTAACGTCCGTGTAGTAATCGTACGGGTAGTAGTCGTTAGCGTAATAGGGGAGGTAATCCCATGGGAAATACCCATCATCCAGTCCCCACCAGAAACCGTCGTCAAAGACAAAGAAGCGACCATGATCGAAATGTACGTGTCCACGATCCCAGTCGCCGTGCCAATTTCCGTCGTGACGTTCAGCAATGTGGTGATCGATCCGCCCGTTCACACCGCGTTGCGGAAGTGTTTGCGATGGGCGAGCGACTGAAGCCATCGCGCCACGGCTGCGCTCGATGTTGGAAGTTACGGCTCGATTAGCTCGTCCATCATAGACAGGTTGCCTGGAGGATGGATGACCAAATGAAGAGAACCGGGATCCTGCGCCAGCAAAGTTCGCAACGTTATTTGAAACGTGCGATCCGCCAAAGCCGACTCCGCCGCCGCGGCTGCCGACTCCGCCGCCAACATGTCCAGCAGCCAAAGGGCCACCACGAAAGCCGCCGCCGTGGAACCCACCACCGAAACCTCCCCCATGGAAACCTCCGCCTCCAAATCCACCCCCGTGGAAACCTCCTCCGCCGAATCCTCCTCCTCCGCCACCGCGAGCCTCCAGGGGCTGACTCGCTGCTGCAAATAGAAGTAGGCTAACTAAGCCAAATATTGCTTTTATTTTCATACCTTAAGGTGGCAGCAGACAGCGCTTCATTGCTATTACGCGTCCGGCAGATTTTACTGTGCTACCCACGAGTTGTAGCGTGCTCCCTCTTTTGGGTGACGTCTTCGACCGTTGGCCTGCGTGGTGCGATTACGAAGGCCGTCTCATAAGCATGCGGCGCTGTACGCGGTCGGGAACGCACTGCTCCAAAAGATTAGCGTTACAATCCCATTGGTGGCGTCGTGGGTAATATGGTCGCCAAGATCGAAGCCCTCTGCTGGTATCGGAGGCGACAGGCCTCCGTTGGACGCTGGCAATTATACCTTGCTTACACGAAAGGAAACGCGGGATCGTAATCGTGCCTAACTTAACTAGACGAAGTGTTCATGTGGCTGATTTCGCGGGCATCGGCGCAGTTGTTCTGGCGGGCCGGCCCATCGACGCGGATGGGCAGGCCGAAGCAATTGCTGCAGTTCTGCGGACAAACAATGGTGAGACGCGCTGCGTCTGTCGTAGTTAAGGCCAGGATGCCGCCCTGTGGTCGTCGTGACGGGCGCACACGCGGCGGCCACGAGAGAAGCTTTGAGCGGACTCGACGTGCAAGAAGCGGAGAACCAGCAATGGCCATTCGAAATAAGCTCTTCCATCCGCGCAGGCTCCGGCACTGCCGGAAGCAAGGTAAATGTCTGGCAAAACTAGGCAAAGTCTGGCGCGTCTGCCAATTTCGCCACCCTGGCAATTCGATCCCGGAGTGTAAATTTCCGATTAGCGATTGCAAATGACGGCGGCCCCCAGCATGGGCGAATAATCGCGTCTACGATGAAGCGCCGGATGGCGCAGGCCTGCCTGAAGTGGAAGACGTAGCCGGGGTAGCAGGCTTCGCCGCGGCAGGGGCGGCAGCCTTCTTTTTCGCAGCAGCTTCAGCTGCAGCCGTCAGTTTTGCATCGACTTCAGCCGCATCGGTTGGCGAGATGCGACGATAATAGTCGTTAGACTTCGCCAGATCATCCTTGCGCATCAACAGCGCATCGAAACGTTCGCGACGGCTAAGCTCGAATTCCTTGTCCATCTTGATCGCCTCAAATGGGCAAACCTCGACGCAAATCTGGCAGCTCATGCAAACGGAGATATCAATGTCGAAGACTTTTGCGTAAAATTGTGGTTTGCCGATGTAATCGGGCTTCTTGTCTTCGCTCTTTACGATGTAAATGCATTGCGGTGGGCATTCTTTCTCACAAATCTTACACGCGACACAACGCAAGCCTGCGTTCGGATCGTCGCCGTCATAAACGAGAAACGGAAAATTCCGGTAATTCTCCGGAAGCGGATCTCGCTCCTCCGGATACTGGACGGTAATCAGCCGCTCCTTGTCAAAATAACTCCCGACGAAGTTGCGCGCGGTAACCGCCATTCCTTTGAGTATGCCTGTGCCGATCATTTGGAATCGCTAGATTAAATTTCAACTCTCCCGAAGAATAGCGCAAACTCGGCCTCAAATTGGATTTCCGTACTTTCTTGGCGCAAAGCGCTTGCGGAGTTGAAGGAAGGGTCGTTCCACCGCGAAGAAGAGGATCGTCGCCGCGGCGTACACGCAGAGCTCGACGCCAATGAGCGCAGGTGCCGACACGGGATTTATGTTATGAGTTGCGCAGAATTCGCCTGCCGCGTGGATGACGAATTTCTGAATCAAATAGGCACTGTAAGCGATGCTGGCAAGGAAGGCTGCTCCGGGAATTGCAACCCGCCGAAGCGGCAGTCGTGGACTTACAGCGCAAATGAGCAACGCCGCCATACCAACTGCAACCAATGGAAATTGCCAGACGCAGGCAGCAATTGTGAGGTGTTCGCCTTCACCCAACCAAAGCGCGTAACCGATCAGCCCGAGCGTGGGCAACCAGATCCACGGCGCAAGGTTTGTCAGGCCTTGCCACCAGCTTGGTCTGAATTTTTCGATCGCGGCAAGAGCAACACCAAGCACAAGCGGATCGAGCCGGGTCCAGGTTGGATAATAAATCCAGGCCTGGAAACCGCGAAAGGAAACTCCCGTCTCGGTGAGATTCTGAAACGCCAGGATCGTGCGAAGAGCGATTCCGCCGAAAATGATGATGCAGGCAATGATCACGGACGCGCGCGGGCGGGGATACAGGACAAGTAAGAGCAAAGGAAGCACGAGGTAAAATTGGTCTTCAACCGCGAGCGACCACGCGTGTGAAAATGCCGTGCCGCCATGAAGTGCGATGTTTTGCACCGACAACAGAAATTTCCAGAGCGGCTGCGACATTTCGGGATATTCGCGCCACGACGGCAATAGAAAATAGATCGCTAACACGACGAAATACGCTGGCATAATTCGCAAGACGCGCCGGGCAAAGAAAGTTCCAAAATTGAGGCGCTGACCGCGCATGAGAGGCGCGAGCAATTGGCCGCCAATCAGATAACCGCTGAGCACGAAGAAAAGATCGACACCGATCCAGCCAAAACGATGCACGCGACCAGTCAGCGGAAAACCCATGATGCCGGCGTGATAAATGACGACTACCACAATCGCGAGCGCGCGGAGAAGATCGAGACCCGGTTGACGTTGGCGATCCGTGAAGCGGGGGTCGACTCCGAGTTGCCGGAGGGGCGTCTCTGCCTGGGTCGTGAGCTTATGAATGCCGGAGTCTAGCAGGCCTTCGCGAAAGCAAAAACCAGAGCGCGTTGTGGTGCGTTCGGCCAATCGGCTTCCTAGTCTGCGTGGACGTGTCGTCACAGAGCGCCACCGCGATCGATCAGAGTATGCCTTCGCTGACCCGTTAAATTGTCAACGATCCACTTCTCCCATCACAATATCGACGCTGCCGAGAATTACCATTACATCGGCCACGGTGTGGCCGAGGCAGAGGTCTTCAAGCACGGTCAGATTGATGAAACTCGGTGGGCGCACCCGGTAGCGGTACGGGTTTGGTCCACCGTCACTGATCAAGTAGAAACCGAGCTCGCCTTTGGGCCCTTCGATGCGACCATAAGCTTCGCCGATCGGCGGACGAAAAGCTCGGATTTTCACTTTCGGGTTGATGATCGGTCCCGGAGGAATTCGTTCGAATGCCTGCTTCAAAATCACGACACTCTCGTGCATTTCCAAAAGACGCATCATTAGTCGATCGTAAGTGTCACCGTGTTCGCCTAATGGAATCCGGAACTTGAAGCGCGGATAGAATCCATAACCGTCCACTTTTCGCACATCATAATTCACGCCGCACGCGCGAAGCATGGGACCGGTGATACCCGCGTTAACCGCAAGCTCGGACGAAAGTTTGCCGACGTTCTGCGTACGGGCGATCACCACTTCATTGCCAACGATCAATTGTTCCAGCTCGTCAACGAAACGCGGAAAAATATCGACAATTTTCTTCGCACGCGCGAGCCACTCGGGACTGGCATCCACCCGGCAACCACCGAAGCGCATGTAGTCGCACATCATCCGGGAACCGGAAAGAGATTCGAACAGATCGAGAATTTTCTCGCGGTCACGGAACGCGTACATGAGCGGCGTTCCCCATGCGCCCATGTCGTTTAGCAAAAATCCCAGCAGCGACACGTGATTTTGAAGCCGCGTCAGCTCTGCAAGAATGACGCGAAGATATTCAGCGCGCTCGGGAACTTCGATGCCTGCCAGTTTTTCCACGCTGAGCGCATAGGCCCAGTTATTGGTCATCGAACAGAAATAATCGAGCCGGTCGGTGTACGGCATCGAGCCGAGATAGCTCGCGTTCTCGCCAATTTTTTCGTGATTGCGATGCAGATATCCGAAGACCGGCTTGAGCTTGCGCACGATCTCACCCTCCAGCGCGACGTTCATACGGAAAACGCCGTGCGTGGACGGATGCTGCGGCCCCATCGAAACTTCGAGTAGCTCGCCTTCAAGTCGCGAACCCATGCTGACCGGCGGTCGCTCCATCGCTTCGAGTGTTTGAACGGTCGCAGTCATTTCAAATTGTCATCCTGAGTCGCGAAGACGACGAAGGATCTCTGATTTGTTGCTGATATCTTGGAATTTGGAGATCGCCAGAGATCTTTCGCGGAGCTTGTCCTGAGCGAAGTCGAAGGGCTCAACATGAAGGGTCAGGAGGGTTTCAATTCCTCTTCCGCCGGTCGCGATGTGTAATGTTCCTTCGCTTTCTCCAGCACATCGTCGTGCGGTGTCGGTTCGTATTCGTAATCGTCCGGTTCTCGATAATCTTTGCGCATCGGATGATCCTCGAACTCGTCCCACATCAAGATCCGGCGCAAATCGGGATGGCCGTCGAACCGGACTCCGTAGAGATCGAAAATCTCGCGCTCCTGAAATTCTGCGCTCCGCCAGACTGGCGTGAGTGAAGTCAGGCAAGCATTCTCTGCGCGGTTTGCCGTCCGCATTCGGATGATGACCGGACCGTGTTTGTGGGTCATCGAGTAAAGGTGATAAATAGCCTCGAGGTAGCCGTGAACTTTTTCTTCGGTCGTTTCAACGACTTCTTTTTCTTCTCCATCGACGACTTTTTTTATTTTCACCGTTTTCTTTACGGTGCGATCTAGCCAATCGACACCGGTGACGTTTGAGCAAAAATCCAGACGCAGCACAGGATCATCACGCAGAAACTTCGCGACATCGCGCGCGTGTTCATTGTCGATCCTGAGCGAATGCTGCTGTGAGGGGCCCGCATTCTGCACGATCTCGATGTTCACGCCAGGCACGCCTGCTTCGACCCGCGCTTTAATTTGCTCGAGGCCTTCCATTCGTTAGCCGCGTTCGATCGCCGGCGGGCGAAACACGTTTGGATTCGCCGGTGGCTCGAGATCGTGCTTACCGAATGCGGGCACGGGGAACTCGCTCGGCTCTTCTGGCTCGAGATGAGCAGCTTTGTTCGCGCCGCTCAACTTTTGCTCGTCAATCTTGCTCTGTAACTCCATGAATGCGTGCAAAAGCGCTTCGGGACGCGGCGGACAACCGGGAATATAAACATCGACTGGAATGTAACGGTCGATTCCTTTGAGGACGTTGTAGCCTTGCTTAAATGGGCCGCCGGAAATGGCGCACGCACCCATCGCAATCACGTATTTCGGATCGGCCATTTGATTGTAAAGACGCACGATCTGCGGCGCCATTTTTTTGGTCACCGTGCCTGCGACAATCATCAGGTCGGCCTGACGCGGCGATGGCCGAAAAACTTCGCCGCCAAAACGCGCGATATCATACCGCGACGCCGCTGTCGCGATCATCTCAATCGCGCAACAAGCGAGTCCGAACTGGAGCGGCCAGATCGAGTTTTTGCGTCCCCAGTTGTAAAGCTCCTGCACGGAGGTCACCCAGACCCCTTGTTGCTGCAGTTTGCTACGCAAGCCTTCGTCGATTCCTTCGCTCATTGCTCCACTCTAACGCCTTGATGCTTCAAACGCTTTATCGTTCCCATTGCAAACACCCCTTACTCCAAGCCCAAACGAGCCCTTCAATCAGGAGCAACAGAAAAACCAATATCGCGATGAATGCGCCGACAGGCAAACCAACGAAAGCCACTGCGAATGGCACTAGAAAGATCGCTTCCACATCAAATATAAGGAAAATGATCGCGTACAAATAGTATTGCGAGCGGAACTGGATTTGCGCTTCACCAAGCGATTCGACGCCGCATTCGTAAATCGCGTTTTTTTCCGGGCCTGGTTTCGGCGGTTGAAAAACTCGCCGCCATAGCCAGCCCAGGGCAAGCGGGATTAATGGAAAAACCAACGCTACGCCGATGAAAATGGCGATGAAGAGGTAGGGATTGGGAGTCATTCAGTTTCGACCAAATTCGCTCGGAAAGCGTAGCTGCCAAGTCTACATTCTTGTTGTGGAAAAGGCGGCAAAGAAATTTCGCAGTTTCGCGGAGGCTGAAAAAGCGGACCGTGATTTCTATAAAAAGCTCACCGGCAACGAACGTCTTCGCATTCTGGTGGAGCTCCTAAACCATGGGCCCGAGCAAAGACTGGAGAGAGTTTCTCGAATTACTCAACTCCCGCGGCGTTGATTATGTCATCGTCGGTGCACACAGTCTCGCCTTGCATGGGCGACCGCGTTACACAGGCGATCTTGATATTTTGGTGCGATCCCCGGCTGAAAACGCACGCATACTCGTCGATCTTTTGAATCAGTTCGGATTTGGACAGTCCGGTTTCGAGGAACTTGATTTCTTGAAACCCGAACAGTTGATCCAGCTCGGACGTGTTCCGACCCGAATTGATCTGCTCACCAGCAGCAGCGAGGAAGCATTTGCCAGCAAAGTTTCGGCAGAACGCGATGGGATTCCCGTTTTTGTTCTAGGGAAAGACGCTTTGTTCCGAAACAAGCGTGCAGTCGGTCGAGCTCAGGACCTGGCCGATCTCGACACGTTGATAGGCTGACCTCGGATTCGGGCTTCGCAGATTACTTTTCGGCATCCGGTTTGCGGCCAAACCAGCGCCTCTTCTTCGGCTGCGGCTCCTCGGGCGGTGCCGGCGCTTCATCGGGCTTTTCTTCCTTCATTGCCGGCTCCTCGGCTGCTGGCTCTTCGCGCATGGCTTCTTTTTCCGTTGACTTAGCTTCAGCTTCTTTACGCTTCGACTTCTTCTCTGCCGCTGGTTTTTCCTCCACCACCTTTTCTACATCAACCCACTCGATGAATGCCATGGAAGCGGAATCGCTTTTGCGCTGGCCAAGCTTCACGATACGCGTGTATCCACCGTTGCGCTCCGCCGATCTTGGCGCGATGTCGTCGAACAATTTTTTTACAGCGTTCTTTTGGCGCAGCGTCGCCAAGGCGGTGCGGCGCGCGTGAATCGAGCCATTTTTTCCGAGCGTGACCATCCGTTCCGCGAGCGGACGAACCGCTTTCGCTTTAGCCAGCGTGGTCTTGATGCGTTGATGCTCGATTAGGGAGCAAACCTGATTAGCCAGCAGCGCCTTGCGATGCTCAGCCGTGCGACCCAATTTGACCGTCTTCTTTTGGTGTCTCATAACCCAGCGAATGTGATTCTCGAGCCGACGCTTACTCTTCGCCAGCTGCTCCGCTCGCGACGGCGCCATCGCTGCTCACCGGAGCGTCCAGAAGGCCGGGCTCAAATTTCATGCCCAGGCCCAAACCCAGCTGTTGCAGTTTGTCCTTAATTTCGTTCAACGATTTCTTGCCGAAATTACGATACTTCAGCATTTCGGCTTCGGTCTTTTGGGCAAGCTGGCCTACTGAAGTGATGTTCGCATTATTCAAGCAATTGGCTGCGCGCACGCTGAGCTCGATTTCGTTGACACTCATGTTGAGCAGCTTCTTGAGCTTCAGGTTTTCTTCACTCACGCCGGCCGGAGTCTGGTCGAACTCGATCACTTCTTCGTTAAAGTTCACGAACACATCGAGGTGGTGCCGCAAAATGGCTGAGGCCTGGAGCAACGCCTCGTCCGGCGACAAGCGTCCGTCGGTCCAGATTTCAAGGATGAGCTTGTCGTAATCGGTTCGCTGACCGACACGAGTGTTTTCCACAGCGTACTTGACGCGCGTGACCGGAGAAAAGATGGAATCGATTGGAATCAGGCCGATCGGCTGGTCTGGGCGCTTATTTTCCTCGCCAGTGGCAAAACCGCGACCGACGCGTACATCAAGCTCGGCGTCGAACTTGTGCTTCTTGTCCAGAGTGCAAATGAGCTGCTTAGGGTTGAGCACTTCAAAACCCTGAATGGTTTGGATGTCGCCGGCAGTGACTTGGCCTTCTTTGTTTACAACAAGGGAGAGTTTTTTCGGCTCGTGATCCTGGCCATCGAGCTTGAACTTTACCTTTTTGAGGTTGAGGACGATGTCGGTCACGTCCTCCACTACGCCCGGAAGAGTGGCGAATTCATGTTGGGCGCCCGTGATTTTTGCTGCAGTGATGGCAGCGCCTTCCAAAGAGGAAAGCAGTACGCGCCGGAGCGAATTCCCTACGGTGTGCCCATAACCGGCCTCAAACGGCTCGGCGGTGAATTTGGCGTAAGTATCTGTGGCTGTGCTCTCGTCTTTGGCGAGCGCTTTCGGCATCTCAAAACGACCGTAACGGATTGGCATAATTTTCTTCTGGAGTGACGGAGTCGTGGAATATTCGAATGATGAGCAAAGACACAAAGTCCGTTACTTCATTACTCCGATACTCCATTACTCGATCTTCTTCGCCGGGTTTCCCCTGGCGAGTGCGGCTTCACGTCCAGCGACGGAGACCCAGGGACCAACGGCGTAATTACAAAACTCGCTGCGAAGCTGAAATAAAGACCGAATCTGCCATTTTGCAAGCGGACATTTGGTAGAGCGCGACCGCACGGGCGCCCCGACTCCCGTGCGACGAACGGCTTCCCGTAACTGTAATTTCTGCTAGTTAATCTTCAATAATTTCGTCCGGCAACTCATTCGCGTTCACCGACATTCTCGGAAAATGCGCGGCCAGCACTTTGCCGACTTCGTTAACGGCTTCGATTAGCGCGTGGCTGAATCTTTCATTCTGAAAATGGACGCGCATTCCATCCACAACGCGTTGCCAGAATTGCTCGCCGCATTTCTCGTGAACCGCTTCATCGCCAACGACGGCGAATTTGTGCGCTCGCGGCGCTATGAAAATTAGCACTGCGTTGCGCTCGCGGGTCTTGAACATTCCAAGCCGTTGAAATTTTTTCTGCGCCACAATCAGGGGATCGGCATCTAATTTGCCACGCTGAATAAAGACGCGAATCTCGCCGGAAGTCTTCGATTCAGCTTCACGAATCGCGCTAACAATCTGGTCATGCTCAAGCTTGCTGAGAAATTCCTTCGTCCGCATTTTTGCTACCAACTCGATCCCGCACCTCCACCACCAAAATTTCCGCCACCTCCACTAAATCCGCTAAACCCGCCGCCACCGCCATCTCCCGAAGACCAGCCGCCACCGCCGCCACCTACTGGGAAGAACATGGGACCGCCACCGCGAGACGAATAACCCCATCCGCCAAGTCGCCGCAGCACCCTCGAAATGATGATCAGCACGATCATGAAAATGATGAAGAACCAGATGTTCGAAGCGCCACCACGATGTTGTTCGGCAACAGTTTTACCTGATCCCTTGTACTCGCCGCGAATCGCTTTAAAGATCGAATCGATTCCGGTGGCGATCCCGCCTTCGTAATCGCCAGTGCGAAAATGCGGTTTGATTCTGTATTCGGTGATGTCGAACGCGGTGATGTCGGGCAGTGCGCCTTCCAAGCCGTAACCGACCTGGATAAACATTTTACGATCCTGAACGAAAACGAAAAGAACAACGCCATTGCGACGTTCCTTTTGGCCGACGCCCCACGCCTGGGCGACGCGCTGCGTGTAATCTGCGATATCGGAGTCGCTCTGCATCTTCGGGAAGATCGCAACCACCACCTGATCCGACGTTTCCCGCTCAAATTGGGCAAGCTCTTCATTGAAACGCAGTGCCACGGATTTGGAGACAACGCTGGCGTAATCGTTGAAATACCGGTCCGGTTTTGGCGGAATGATTTCCGCCGCTGGGGACTTTGTTGCCAACAATGCAAAGAATCCTGCAACCAACAGAGCGACTTGTTTGGCGCGCAACATTTGTGGTGGCAGCCGTCTCAGCTGCTGCATCGCCGGGGACCCGACTCCTCCGGGCTTCGCCGTGGCAGGCTCGCCCGCGACTACCGCAAGGTTGAGAATCACCTTATGGCGAGGCGGCGGTCGCAGGTGTTGGCGCGGCGCCTTGATTCAAATTCGCGGCCGGCGTCGGCGCAGGGCCAAAATTAAATTGCACAGGCGGCGGTTTCTCTGCGCCCGCTTGCGCAGTGAAAAATGGCCGCGGCGGAAAACCCAGCATTCCCGCAATCAAATTTGTCGGGAAACTGCGCACTGCCACGTTGTAGTTCTGCACAGCGGTGTTGAAGTTCCCGCGCTCGACCGAGATTCGGTTCTCTGTGCCTTCCAGTTGCGCCTGCAGGCCAAGAAAATTCTGATTAGCTTTTAACTCCGGATAACGCTCCACCACCACCAGCAGGCGCGAGAGGGCGTTACTCAACTGTCCTTGCGCAGCCTGGAATTGTTCAAGTTGCGCTGCATCGGTAGGCGCTTTGTTGGGGTCAAGTTGTACACGGCCAACGCTGGCCCGCGCATTCGTCACTTCAGTTAGCGTCGATTTCTCGAAATTCGCCGCGCCTGAAACCGTGTTCACCAGATTCGGAATCAAATCTGCGCGCCGCTGATAAACGTTTTGCACCTGCGCCCAGCTTTGATCGACCGTTTGCTGCAAACGAACGAGACGATTATAACTGCCGCCCAATGCGAGGGCCGCAATAACGACAATGAAAAGGAGAATCGCGAGTAGCACTCCGCACCCCATCGTGAATTTGTTCATAAGGACTATCGAGGACCGTTTGCCAGACGAACGAGTAAGTCAATCCTGCATACCCCGATTTACTGAATGCGGCCCAGTACCAACCGCAGAAAGTGCGCGTCGGAAAACCGTGCTTCCAATCCTTGCCGCACGATGATGGCTTTTAGAGATGGAATAATAAAGAGCCGCTGATAGTGCGAGCCAAGCGCTACCACCATGTCCGCCGGCGCGTCCTTGCAGATGCACACACCGGTCCACTCCGCACTTTGCCATGGTAAATCGATCATCCGTTCCATGTCTGCTTCGCGCCCGTTTGGTGCCTGTCGATTTAACCAAAACGTGAGGCCGTATGATGGGTTTGCCGCCGAGCCGGCAAACGCTTCTCTCAAGAGGGCTGCAGGAACAATTTGTCGCCCGTGATAACTACCCTGCCCGAGGACCAGCTCGCCCAGGCACGCCCATTCACGAGCAGTCAATTCAAATCCTGTTGCCGGCAGCGGATTTCCGCGTGCATCTTTTTTATAGTTGAGACGACCCAGTCCAAGCCGATTGGACACACGTCCTTCAAAATAACCGATCGTACTCCGACCCCTTAATTTTCGGCGCAGCAGTTCCGAAAAAATCTGAAGATGGCTCGGCCCATAAATGAAAGACAAGCCTGGCGCGGCAACCACAGGCAATCGAATCGCCATCGCATTACGATCTCGGACCGACGCGCGCTGCAGCCGCGACGCGCCTTCGACACCATCGGTCTGGCTGAGTAACTGCCCGATGGTGATCTGCGATTTGCGCGGGTCGCTCTTCCATTCCGTGATTGTGTCGGAAACAGGATCGTCAAGTTTGAACAAACCATCGCGCGTCGCAGCCAGCGCTGCGACTCCCCAGAAACTCTTGGTTCCGCTGAAAATCGGCCATCTCTCGCGCGCCGATCCGCCATTGGCATAATGCTCGAAAATGGTTTGCCCACTTTGCAGGACCAGCATGGCAACGCCGCGTTTGCTTTCAGAATACTTTGCAGCGCGTGCACAATCAGTGGGCAAAATTTCTGCAACGGCAGATGCGGATGTTAAGACGAACAAAGCAAAAATCGGCGATGTCCATCGGTTGCCAATGAGCCGACCCAAAAAAGGGAGGGGAGATTCACCCGAACCGCCCGGTACAAACGTGACCACGCGCATCGCGGCGATTGAGGTCAATCGCCCGTACCTTCAGGCGTTGTAGCCGGGGTCGGCAACTCCGGTGAGCCGGTATCGCCGGCACCGGCTATGGGACGCGCTTTTGGCAAATGGCGGGTGCGCAACTCTTCCACATTCGGCAATTCGTCCAGATTCCGAAGCCCAAAATGATCCAGAAAAAACTGCGTAGTTTCGTACAGGAGCGGGCGCCCGGGGATTTCGGCACGACCCGCAATTTTAACCAGCCCGCGCTCCATCAACGTTTGAAGCACGCCATCAATGTTCACCCCTCGAACTGCTTCGACATCTGCACGCGTGATAGGTTGGCGATAAGCAATAATCGCGAGGGTCTCCAGCGCAGGCGCACTTAACCGAGCCGGTTTTGGCGCGGGAAAAAGCTGGCGCACCCACTGGGCGTATTTCGGATCGGTAGCCAGCTGCCAACCGTCCGCCTTTTCGTTAAGCTGAAATGCGCTCTGTTGCTCGATACACTCGATTTTCAATTGTTCGAGGGCGGCGCCAATCTCTGCTTCGCTCACCCGCGCGAACTCGTTAGGCGAGAATTCATCTTCTGCGGCAGCTCCTCTGATAGCTTCCGTCAGTTCACGGATCGAAAGCGGTTTCTGCGCGCTAAATAAAAGCGCTTCGATTACCCGGGACAAAGTCATAAGGTACCCCCTGTCATCCTGAGCCCTTCGACAGACTCAGGGCAGGCTCCGCTGCCCTGCAAAAATAGCCGAAGCCCTGAGCGGAGCACCCAAGCGCGAAGCCGAACGGGGAAGGACCCCCACTCGAAGCTTTCGATACACAGATTTGATTGTGTGATCCATTACCATTTGTGAGATCCCTCACTTCGTTCGGCATGACAGCGCGTTCAAACATCGTGTTTAATCGGCTCCAATCGCGCTTTGTATTGCATCGGCGATTCGGTCCGCTTGCTTGTCGATCTTCTTAAGCTCGCGGCCTTCGATAAGTAAACGAATTTTGGGCTCGGTACCGGAATAACGCAGGAGCACGCGACCCTTCCCGGAGAGCTCTTTCTCGGCTTCGCTTACCAGTTTCATCACTGTGTTCAACTCAGACAGCGGCCGCTTTTCTTTCACCAGCAAATTCCGCTGGGCCTGCGGATATTTTTCCAAACACGCCTTTAATTTACTTAACGGCTCACCGCTCTTGTGCATGATGCAGAGAATCTGGAGCGCGCTGATAATGCCATCGCCCGTGGTGGTGAAATCGCGGAAGATGACGTGCCCGCTTTGTTCGCCACCGAGATTGAGTTTTTTCTGCGTCATCTCTTCAATCACATAGCGATCGCCGACCTTTGTCCGCACTACTTTTCCGCCGTGAGCTGAGAGAGTTTCATCGAGGCCGAAGTTGCTCATGACGGTGGCCACAACTGTGTTTTGTTCCAACCGGCCAGCGTTCAAAAGATCCAGCGCAGCGATGGCCAGGATCTCATCGCCATCAACAATCTCTCCATTTTCGTCACACAACAGCACGCGATCGGCGTCGCCGTCATGCGTAATGCCAACGTCCGCCCCGCTCATCTTTACGATTCGCTGGATTTCATCCGGATGAATGCTGCCGCATCCATCGTTGATGTTCATACCGTTTGGTTGGTTGTGCGCCACGGCAAGGTCCGCACCGAGTTCGCGCAGAATGCACGGCGTCGATTTGTAAGCGGCGCCATTTGCGACGTCCACCGCGACTCGCATTTCTTCGAGCGACATTCCACGGGGAAAGCTCGCCTTCGCGAATTCAACGTAACGACCGAGCGCGTCATCGATGCGCGTCGCGCGTCCGATCTTGTTGGCAGTTGGCCGGATGGAATCAATCTCGCCGCTAAAAACAAGCTGCTCGATCTTTTCCTCAATCTGATCATCCAGCTTGTAACCATCGTGCCGGAAAAATTTGATGCCGTTGTCCTGATAAGGATTGTGCGAAGCAGAAAGGACGATGCCGGCATCGGCGCGCAGCGATCGTGTAATGTATGCCACACCCGGCGTAGGCAATGGTCCAATGACAAGGACATCGACTCCGAGCGAAGTGATTCCGGCCACCAGCGCGTTTTCGAGCATATAACCGGAAAGACGTGTGTCTTTGCCCAGCACGATTTTTGGACGCGCCCCGGCCGGAGTCCTGCGCGGATTCAACTGCGCGAAGACATAAGCGGCGGCGCGTCCTAGTTTCAGTGCCGTCTCAGCAGTGACCGGCTCGACGTTCGCGATACCGCGTACGCCATCCGTTCCAAAAATTCTCTTCTTTTCCGTCACGCGGTAATTGAAACGCTCTGCACGGGGTTCGTAAACGAGAAATTTTGAAACACTTGTCCACAACGGGAGCGTCTTGGGCAGCCGTTCGGTTTGAGTCGAGCGCTGCGAAGCCGTCGTTCCTTGACGTCAGGCTTGAGTTTGGAGCGACTTTTTACTTTGATTCCAGTGTGTCCGTCGAAAATGTCGAAGCCGGGAATTTGAATGCCGAGTCGCATGATGGACGAGGACCGTCCCAAGCGGAGCTGCCCAGAGAGTTCGGCGATTACGAACTGCTGGAGGAAGTCGGTCGCGGTGGTCAAGGCGTAGTATTTCGCGCGTGGCAAAAGAGTCTCAACCGCACAGTCGCAGTAAAGATCATTGGTATTGGTCAGTTGACGACTAGCGCGCACTTGAAACGCCTTCGCCGGGAAGCGGAAGCGGCAGCGAAACTAAATCACCCAGGGATCGTCCCGGTCTACGAAGTCGGTGAGCGCGACGCCACTTACTACTTCAGCATGCGGTTCGTCGAAGGAGATTGTCTCGACGAAGTAGTCAGTCGCGGTTCGATATCGGTGCGGCAGGCGGCAGAGCTCATCGTTAAAGTCGCGCGCACTGTGCACTACGCACATGAACACGGCATTCTGCATCGTGACATCAAACCGGGAAACATTCTGTTGGACGCAAACGGCGAACCACACCTGACCGATTTTGGTCTAGCCCGATTAGTCGAGCACGGAAGTACGGTCACGGGCTCACTGGAAGTAATGGGCACGCCCAGCTACATGGCGCCGGAACAGGCAGTAGGTAACAACGCGGCCGTTGGCAAGGCCACAGATGTCTATGGACTTGGCGCGGTACTCTACGAACTGCTCACTGGCCATCCGCCTTTTGCCGGGGGAACAACCTACGAAACGATCCACCTGCTGCTGGATTCGGAGCCGCGACAACCGCGTCTGTGGAACCGGAAAGTCGATCGCGACCTTTCTGCTGTTTGCCTCAAGTGTCTCGAGAAAAATCCGCGGTACCGTTACTCGTCGGCTCTAGCACTGGCCGAAGACATCGAATGTTGGCTAAGGCACGAACCAATCCGCGCGAAACGCAGCGGATTTTTCACACGCGCCCGAAAATGGGTGCAACGGAATCGAATAATTGCCGCTCTGATCCTGCTGTCGGTCGTCCTGGCTGCCGGTTTAAGCGTGATGATTTGGGAACGCGAATCAGTCCGTCGGATACCCGCAGGAATCGCCGTGCTTCCATTTGAAAATCTGAGCGACAACAAAGAGGACGCCTTTTTTGCCGACGGCGTGCAGGACGACACTTTGACCAAGCTGGCGAAGATCGCCGATCTCAAAGTGATCAGCCGTACCAGCGTCATGGGATATCGCGGGAAACGGGACTTGCGTCAGATCGGGCGCGCGCTTGGAGTTTCACATGTGCTGGAAGGAACCGCGCGGCGTTCTGGCGGTAAGGTACATGTCAACGCGCAGTTGGTGGACACTCGCACAGACACGGGAGTGTGGGCGGACGGATATGATCGGGACCTCAAAGAGGCATTCGCGATTCCGACCCAGATCGCGCAAAAAGTCGCCGAGCAACTGCGCGTCAAAGTTTCAACTGCTGAGAAAGTGGCAATTGAGCGTAAGCCGACCGACGATCTCACTGCCTTTGATCTCTATACGCGGGCCAAAATCCTTCTTCTAACGAGCTTTAGCAGTGCCGCCAGGGAAAAATTACTCGAAGCGGCCGATCTACTGAATCAGGCCATTGCGCGCGACCCGTCGTTTTTCGAAGCATATTGCGAACTCGTTCACACCCACGGCCTGCTTTATTTTTTTGGTCTCGATCACACTCCGGCAAGGCTGGCGTTAGCGGAAGCCACCGTGCAGGCGGCATTTCGCCTCCGCCCAGACGCAGGCGAAGCACATCTTGCGCGAGCTGAAAATCTCTATCACGGCCATCTCGACTATGATGGCGCCCTCGCTGAACTGGACATTGCGCGCCAAAGCCTGCCCAACGATTCGCGAGTGTTTGCAGTGAAGGGTTACATCCAGAGACGACAGGGACGCTGGGAAGAATCAACGCGAGACTTGGAGCGTGCGATTGATCTCGACCCGCGCAACTTTTTTCTCTTGCAGCAAATCGCGCTTAGTTACGGAGTTCTCCGGCGCTATCCTGAAGAAATAACTGTGCTGGATCGCGCGTTGGCCATTGAGCCGACCGATGTTGATACAAAAGTAGCGCTCGCAGCAGTCCAATTTCATTGGAAAGCCGACACCCGGCCATTGCACCAAACAATCGATACCATTCGCGCTACAAATCCCGGCGCCCTGCCGAGTGTCGCCAATGACTGGTTGAGCTGCGCCTTGGCCGAGGACGACATAGCCGCGGCGCGAAATGCATTGGACGCGTTCGCTGAAATACCCCTCACCGATTATGCCGTTCATTTAAATCGTCCGTTAATGGAAGGCATCATGGCTCGAATGAGCAACGACGGTAACAAAGCCCGCTCTGCCTTTGTCGCGGCGCATGCGGAACAGGAGAAAATCGTCCAATCCCAACCAAATTACGGTCCGGCACTGTGTGTGTTGGGTTTGATCGACGCTGGTCTCGGGAAAAAAGAAGAAGCGTTGCGCGAAGGCCGCCGCGCAGTCGAGCTTCTTCCCGTTGAAAAAGATGCGATCAACGGTCCTCTCATGATTGAGTATCTGGCGATGATCGCTGCGTGGGTTGGCGATAAGGATCTCGCCTGTGAGCAACTACCCAGCGCCATCCGTCCGCCGAGCCCCATCAGCTATGGCCAATTAAAACTCCTGCCGTTCTGGGACCCATTACGCGGCGACCCGCGCTTCGAAAAAATCGTTGCCTCTCTGGCGCCAAAATAACCTGCTGCCGATTGCGCGGCATAACCGCGAGTGCCGCGCCACGCCGGAATCGCGATGATCGCGATCGCCGAAAACGCTACGTTCGATCGTTCTTGATTTCCGCTTCCGCTTTCGAAACGTTCATCTCGTTGATTTTTCGATGAAGCGTGCGACGGCTGATGCCGAGTTTTTTGGCCGCAGCAGTCACGTTGCCATTCGTGGCTGCAAGAGCTTGGGCGATTAATTTTCTTTCCGTCTCATGTAGATCGAGCGGACTCGTTTTTTCGCCGAAAGCCTGAGCCGAAACTCCACTCGGTAGCTTTGCGCTGGCCGCCTGTCGCACGGCCATTGGCAAGTCGCGCAATGTGATCTTTTGCCCAGTGGCCATCACGACGCCATGTTCGATCGCTGTGCGAAGCTCACGGACATTGCCCGGCCAATTATAAGTCAGAAGCGCATCCATCGCATCCGGCGCCAGATCGACAAGAGGCTTGTCATTTGCCTTGCAGAAGTGGCGTAGGAATCCGCGCACCAGAATCGGGATGTCCTCCTTTCGTTTGCGCAACGGCGGCATGGTGATGCGTACCACGTTGAGGCGGAAATAAAGATCGTCGCGAAATTTTCCTTCGCGCACCATTTGTTCGAGATTTTTGTTCGTAGCCGCGATGATCCGTACATCTGCATGCAATGTTTGATTGCCGCCAACACGCTCAAATGCGCGGTCTTCGCTCATGATGCGCAGCAATTTGACTTGCGTGCTCGGATCGATCTCAGCGATTTCGTCGAGGAAAATCGTGCCGCCGTTGGCCTGCTCGAACCGGCCGATGCGCCGTTCGTATGCGCCTGTGAACGCGCCTTTCTCATGACCGAACAACTCGCTCTCGAGAAGTTGTGGAGAAAGCGCTGCGCAATGCACCGCCACAAATTTCGCTTTGTTGCGGCGGCTCAAATTATGAATGGCGTGCGCAGCCAATTCCTTGCCCGTCCCGCTTTCGCCTTCGATCAGCACATTCGCTGATGAGGGCGCGACCTGCCGAATCGTGTCGAGCACTTCATGTAACGCTGCCGAGTCTCCCCAGATGTTCTCGAGGCCGTAACGTTCATCGACCTGTTCGCGGAGTGCGCGATTTTCCTGCTCGAGCTTGCGGCCTTGCACCGCGCGCGCGATGAGCAATTCAACTTTATCGAGGTTGAGTGGCTTGGTAACAAAATCGTAGGCACCGCGTTTCATCGCTTCCACGGCTACGTCCACCGACCCGTAGGCCGTCATCATGATGCAGGCAGGCGGGCGGGGCATTTTCAACGCGCGATCAATCAAGGTCATTCCATCTTCGCTGCCGAGACGCAGGTCGGTAAGAAGCACATCGATCTGCTCTCGCTCAAGCACGTTTATCGCGCCCGTAATATCGGGGGCGACATACACATCGTATTCGTTCTCAAGTAAACTTCGCAACCCGTCACGGGTATGCTTCTCGTCATCAACAATGAGGACGGTGGGCTGTAGATTCATTGGCGATGCTAGATCCTAGCTGCTGGATGCTAGATTCTTATCCAGCATCAAGAATCTAGCATCCAGTATCTGTGGCGCTTGTGCTGGAAGGATGTATCATCGCCGATGCCCCAGCGGATCTTTCCCGCTCTGATATCGCTCTTTCTCGCTGGTTCGCCAACTGTCTTCGCTTCTGAAGAGTCGATCAATAAGGACAATGACTGGAAACTGTCGGCCCGAGAAAAAGACGTCGCGATCTACAGCCGCCTGCGTCCGGGTTCGTCACTCAAGGAATTCAAGGCGATCGGCGCGATTGACGCGCCCAACTCCGCCGTCTGCGCGGTGATCGATGACTTTCAGAATTATCCAAAGTTCATGCCGTACACGACCGAGTGCCAGCTCATCAGACGGGATGGCGATTCAATAGTTGGATATCAAAGGCTTTCGCCAAAAGTTTGTGCAGACCGCGATTATACGTTGCGCGTTTGGAAGAAGTCATGGCCCACCGCTGATGGGCTTGTCTTCATGAGTCATTGGTCGCCGGCGAATGAACTCGGACCGCCAGAAAAGAAAGGCGTAGTGCGTGTAAAAATTTGCGAGGGCAAATGGCTACTCGAACCCGATAGCAACACCAAAACTCGCGCCACGTATTTCATTTACACTGACACTGGTGGATTTATCCCATCGTTCATCGCCAATCGTGTGAGCCTAACAGGAATAACCAAGCTCTTCGCAGCCATTCGCAAGCAGGTTAAAGATCCAAGATACGCTGTTTCGAACCCTGAACGCGCACGACAGTCGGCCGGACTCGGCGAAACAACGGATGGAAAAATGACGAAGCATGACTGACGAATAACGAATGGTCGCTATTTGGCACGATCATTCGTTACCGATTCGGATTTTTGTCATTCGCTTTTTGTCATTTCTGTTAATCTTCACGCGATGATAACCAATCGTTTCCTATTTGTTATCGGCGCCATTGTTGTAACGACAGCGCTTGATCTGACCGCTGCCGAACCGGCGCCAGGAACTCCCAAGAAACCTGTTTCAACCGAATATCAGGGGGTCACTGTAGAAGATCCGTATCAATGGCTCGAAAAAGACGACGAGCCTGACGTGAAAGCCTGGTCGGCCGCGCAGAATCAGCGGACCAGGCAATATCTCGATCAGTTGCCGGACCGAGCGGCAATCGAAAAGCAATTAACGGAGTGGTACGCAAAAACTTCGCCCGGTTACTCCTCGCTTGTCTCGCGGCCCGGGCTGTTGTTCGTGATGAAATTCCAGCCGCCAAAGCAACAGCCGTTACTGGTTACGCTCACGTCGGCTGACGAGCTCAAATCTGAGAAAGTCGTGCTCGACCCAAACGGGCTGGACGCCAAAGGCACAACCGCGATCGATTGGTTTGTCCCTTCACTGGATGGCAAATATGTCGCGGTGTCGCTTTCCAAGGGTGGAAGTGAAGACGGCACGCTTCACTTTTACGAGACCGCTACTGGTCAAGCGCTGCCGGACAGTATCGCGCATGTCCAATATCCGACGGCGGGCGGCAGCGCAGCATGGAATGCCGACGGCACCGGAATCTATTACACGCGTTTTCCCAGAACAGGTGAGCGGCCCGAAGCTGACCTGAACTTTTATCAACAGGTCTATTTTCACAAACTCGGCGCGCCTGACACGGAGGATACGTACTCCATCGGAAAAGATTTTCCGCGGATCGCAGAGATCATTTTGGAAGGCTCACGCGACGGCCGATACATTCTCGCGTCCGTCGCGAATGGCGATGGCGGCGATTTTGCGCATTACCTACTCGGGCCAGAAGGATCCTCAAGCGGATGGAAGCAGATCACAAAATTCAGCGATCAAATCAAGGCCGCCCATCTGGGACGCGATAAGGCGCTATATCTTCTCTCCCGCAACGCCGCGCCGCGCGGAAAAGTTCTCCGTCTGCCGCTCGAGACGCCGGAGTTAAGCAAAGCCGTTGAAATCGTTCCAACCGGCGAGCCGGTTATCCAGCAAATCGTACCGACAGCCGACGCTCTGTTCGTAGGCGATTTGCTTGGTGGTCCATCTCAAATTCGCCGCTTCGATCTGGACGGCAAAGGCGAAACGATCATCCCGATTCCAAAAATATCTGCTGTGCAGGAAATGGTCACTCTCGAGGACGGCTCTCTTCTGTTTCGCGACCAAAGTTATACTGAACCGGCAGCCTGGTTCCATTGTGCGAAGGAAAAAACCGAGGCTCTGAAAACGGCGTTGCGAAGTACCTCGCCCGTCTCATTTGCCGATGTCGAAGTGACACGCGAATTCGCAACCTCAAAGGACGGCACGAAAATTCCGCTCAACATCATTTTCCGCAAAGGAATGAAACGAGACGGGCAGAACCCGACATTGCTTTATGGCTACGGTGGCTACGGAATCAGCATGTCCCCGAATTTCGAATTTACGCGCCGGCTTTGGTTCGACCACGGCGGTGTCTATGTGGTGGCGAATATTCGAGGCGGCGGCGAGCTCGGCGAAGACTGGCACAAGGCCGGCAACCTGACAAAAAAGCAAAACGTGTTCGACGATTTCGCTGCTGCGGCCGAATACTTGATTAAAGAAAAGTACACGCGCCCCGAAAAGCTGGCAATCCAGGGAGGGAGCAATGGCGGCCTCCTGATGGGCGCAACGATTACCCAGCATCCCGATTTGATGCGGGCTGTTGTCTCCCAGGTAGGAATTTACGATATGCTTCGCGTGGAGCTTGCACCAAATGGTGCATTCAACGTGACCGAATTCGGCACCGTAAAAGACCCGGAGCAATTCAAGGCGCTTTATGCGTATTCGCCATACCATCATGTTGTCGATGGAACGAAATATCCTTCTATTCTGATGATGACTGGCGCAAACGATGGGCGAGTTGCGCCGTATCATTCGCGCAAAATGGTTGCTCGCCTGGATGAAGCGAACAAATCTCAGAATCCCATTCTATTGCGAACGAGCTCCAGTGCAGGTCACGGCATCGGCACTGCGCTGAACGAGCGCATCAAACAATTGGCCGACACCTACGCATTTCTTTTTGCGCAACTTGGAATGACGGGCAAGGTCGAGTGATCGGTTAAAAGTTAAAGAGTTACAAAGAACGTTTTTGTAATTTTTTGGCGATATAACTTTGTAACCTTGGATCCTTGCGAAGGAAACTGCTGATTTGCGCTGCAACGATTGCGATTTTTATCGTTATCGTTGCTGCGACCGGGACGATCATTTTTTTTAGTCCCTTGGCCACTCATTACGTTGAAGGTGATGCATTTCGCGTTGCCATGGAAAGCGAAACCGCCAGCGGTTTACATTTTCCTACCGGGCATTACTCGCCGATTCGACGAACGAGCATGTTGACGGCCCAAGCCGAAAGCCTTGAGGCAAGCAACGGCGAGCGAGCTCTGAAATTCGTCGATGCTCACGCAATCACTGCCAGATTTGATCCTTGGGGTGTCTTTATACGTCAATGGAGGTTTAGCGAAATTCACATCGAATCAGGCGAGGTCGAAATCCAGATTTACGAAGCGAATCCTGAAGAGGTCGCGCCAAAGCCGTGGTTCGCGTTTTTTTTGCCGAACCGCGTGTATATCAAGCGGATTGAATCCGAGCATGCTAATGTAACCTGGCAGTTTCGCGGGGAACGCGCGGGTCTCTTCAGGACACAACTGCTCATCACTCCTCACGGCCGAGATTTCGATTACGCTGCAGCTGGCGGGAAATTGAAGATGGCCCTGCTTCCAGAGCTTTATCTGCATCGTGCCAATGTCCTCATCACAAAGGCGCTCGTGACGGTTAGCGATATCGACCTGGCATCCGACGAGAGAAACAAAGGAAGCGTCCGCGGTAGAGGAACAGCTGGCATTGGAAAAGACCGGAGTATCGACTTTAGCGCAAATTTCGAGAGCGTGCCGATACGTGGCTGGCTGCCAGACAAATGGAAAGAGCATTTGAGCGGCAGCGCTTACGGCGGCCTCCACTGGACGGGAGTGAATCCCAAGCTGGAAAATTCATCTGGCGAAGGCTCACTTCGCGTACAGGACACGCGCGCAGACAACCTTCCGTTTTTGGAAAAACTCGCGGAGCTCGCGCATGAGAAATCATTCGAACATCTGGAGCTGACTGATTGCTCGCTCAATTTTACTTGGGATTATCCGAGTATTGAGATCAAAGACATCGCCCTTGAAGAGAAAGGGAAATTCCGCCTCGAGGGAGCAATCTCGATTGAACGCCGCGCATTAAGGGGCGCAATTCAGCTTGGAATTGCCCGTAAACATCTCGATTGGCTGCCAAACCGGGAAGAGGTTTTCAGCCGCCAACGGGGCGGTTATCTTTGGACGTCAGTGCATCTATCAGGCACGATCGATCAGCCTAAACAAGATTTGAGTCCACGCCTCATCGAACTCTTCAAGGAATCGCCCGGAGCCTACCTGCAACTTCTGTTTCGCCAGTTCGAAGGCTGGCTCAAGGAAACATTTGGCGGCGATTAACACCTGTGTTGGGTGGGACTCAATTCGTGACTGCCTCTTGACGTGGCCTTTCGCTTTCTCCGGCTTCCAACATTCGAATTCGCTTCTCAACGTATGGCAATCGAATCCTAAGCGTGAGCCCTTTTCCCTGGGTGGTTTCGATGGAGAGCTCCCCGCCATGCTCGCGTACAATGCGACGGACGATTAACAATCCAAGCCCGGTGCCGGAGGGTTTGGTTGTGAAATAAGCCTCGAATACACGGCTCAAGTTTTCTGTCGACATCCCACCACCGGTATCAATGAAAGTGACGATTACGTGTGTATCGTCCAGATCGGTGCGAATGCGCAGGGTGCCATGACGTTTCATGGCTTCGAGGCTGTTTTTAATCACATTATAAAACGCCTGCTTCATCTGCCCACGATCCAGTCGAAGCAAAGGCAGGTCAGCGCGCAATTCCTGTTCGACGACCATGTCGCGGTCTTGAATTTCGGGAGTGAAAAAGCGCACCGCTTCCTCAACGATCGTGTTCACATTTTCAGGATGGAGCCGCGGCTGCGACGGCCGGATCGCACGCAGAAACTGGGTGACAATGGAATCAAGGCGGCGGACTTCGGAACGGGCAACATCGATCGATTGCTGAAGTTCCGCCGTCGCATTGTGGTCCAGTTCTTGTGCCTTGCGCTCCATCAATTGTAAATGGATGTGCAGCGAGTTGAGCGGATTACCAATTTCATGCGCCACGCCTGCCGCCAGCAACGTAAGTGCATTCAGGCGTTCTGACTCCATCGCTTGTTGGGTCGTGCGTCGGCTCTCGGTAATGTCGCGCAGGATCATGACGTGTCCCACCTGCCCCGCTACTGTGGCCACGGGGCTGCTTGCCTCGCCGTAGCCCGCCGAAGCCGGGTCCTCTCTGGCGGCCCGCACGGGCGTGGCTAAATCGACAGCTTCGCGATGCTCCATCATCAACGGCACGATGTAAAAATTGATGAAGCGATTTTCCGGATAAAAAATTTCCATGTCACGGCTCAGCGGTCCGACGCTTTGGGTAAGCGCTCTCCAATCGAGGCCGCGAACACGTTCGTCGAGCCGTTTTCCGATGGCGTCTGTAGCCTCCAAGCCAAACAATTTGGAGGCCGCATCGTTCAAATATGTGACCCGGCCGTTTGAATCGGTCACAATGATGCCTTCATGGATCGCATTGAAAACCGTTTCCAGAAAACCCTTCTCCTGGGCCAGGCGCAGAAAGTAATTTTGAACTTCTTCCGGTCCAATGCGCCCGAGTCGCTCGATTAATTTCTCAAGGAAACCGGCCTTCATAACGCACGTCGCAGTGTCGAGTAATTAAGAAAGTTAGACCAACCCAACGGAAAGCTCTTCGTCGGTTTTAACTCCGAAAGCTTTCGTGAACAGGCGATTTAACCAATTCAATTTTTTCCTGCGCCGGCCGCACTTCAACAGTCAGCATTTCCACGCGCAGATAATTCAGTACGACCGGCGCAAGGATCAAGCCGGGGATGCCCATGAGCCGCTCGCCGATGATCAGCGCGATCAAGGTCAGCCACACCGGGTTCCGAATCCGGTCTCCGATGATTTTGCTGTTTAGCAAATACTCGAGCTTGTGAATCGCCACCAGAAACACCAGAGCGCCAATCGCCAATTTCAAGGACACCGTTAGCGCGACGAAGACAATGATCGTATTACTGATCAGATTGCCAACGATAGGTACAAGACCGCAAAGAAATGTGACCGCAATCAGCAGAGGCGCATGCGGCAGGCCAACCGCAAAGAGGAAGATCGCTGTCAATATCGTGTTGATAAACGAGATCATGATCTGTGCGCCCATAACCGTGGCGAAGCTGCGATAAAAATCGCGGAATCGCGTCGAAACCTCGTCGCAGCAGATGGAGTAGAGGTTGTTCTTCACGCGATGAGTGCCGCGGTAAGGGTCGAGGCCTGTTTTAATAAACAGGCTGCCGGCTGCGACAATTCCAAGCACTCCGAAAACCAGCAACGCGGTCGTGCTTCTGGCAAAGTTAGCGACGTTTCGCAGATAATTCGCTTCCTGTCCAAGCGCGTCGATGACCACCTGTCTCAGACTTTCAAAATCAGTGAATGGTAATTCGATCTGGCGCTTCTGCGCCCAGGCACTGGCCGATGGAATGGAAGTATCAGCCACATTCGGCAACGCCAGAACGGCCAAACGAGTGAGAAAGACTGCTGCCGCGGCAATCCCGGCCACAACAACGCCAAACAAGATCAAAGCCAGCCACTTTCTTTTTGTGAGAAAATAGAGCTGGCGCAACGCAAAGTAGGAAAACAGGACGACCAGCAGAGGCACACCAAGATGCAGAAGACCTGCAAGAATAATTGTGGCGGCGAGGACGCCATAGGAAAGCCGCGTGGGGGTGATCATGGGGGGCTTGGTTCTTCAAATGTAGCGCAACCGTCCCTGTTCGCCATAGGACGAATCCGCCGTGACGGCCTTGCGCCGGGAAAATCACATGGTGGGAACCTCGCACGTCGACGCGGATGATCGGCGAGCCAATGCGAGGTCCCTCTGTTCGCTCAGGATGACAGGTCGCGGTTACGCGGCCTGTCCGGTTTCTTTCTCAGCGCGTTCTTTCAGCGCGGCTTTGCGCGAAAGTTTTACGCGACCTTTGTCGTCGATACCGATGCACTTGACCCAGATGATGTCGCCAACTTTGGCAACGTCTTCGGTCCGGTTGACGCGAAAATCCGCGAGCTCGGAAATGTGCACTAGCCCATCCCTACCCGGAAACACTTCGACAAACGCTCCGAATTCCTTCGTCGAGACTACGCGGCCCTGATATGTCTGCCCGATCTCGATTTCGCGCGTCATACCACCAATAATTTCCTTCGCGCGTGCCATGCTCTCGCCGCTCGTGGCATAAATGTGCACCGAGCCATCGTCTTCAATATTAATTTCAGCGCCGGTCTCCGCGACAATACCCTTAATGGTCTTGCCGCCGGGGCCAATGAGCGCCCCGATCTTCTCCGGATTAATTTTGATCGTCTCGATCCGGGGCGCGTACTTCGATAATTCCGGCCGCGGCTTATCCAATGCGCTGCGCATGATGTCGAGGATTTTGGAGCGCGCTTCTTTCGCGCGTTGGATCGCCTCTGCCATAATCTTGTGGCTGATACCTGGGAGTTTTAAATCCAGCTGAAAACCAGTGACGCCCGCGTCAGTTCCGCAAAGCTTGAAATCCATGTCACCAAAATGATCTTCGGAACCGATGATGTCCGTGAGCAATTCGTAGCGTTTCAATGCTTGATCGTCGCCGCGCTCGGTGACCAGCCCGATTGAGATTCCGCTAACCGGCGTTTTCACGGGCACACCCGCATCCATAAGCGCCAGTGTTCCCGCGCATACGCTCGCCATGGAGGTCGACCCATTTGATTCCATAATTTCGCTCGATATGCGGATTGCGTATCGAAAATCGTTCTCGTTCGGCACAACGGGTTCCAACGAACGCTCCGCAAGCGCGCCATGGCCGATCTCGCGCCGGCCGGGCCCCCCTGTCCGTCCCGTTTCTCCTACGCTAAATGGCGGAAAGTTGTAATGCAGAATGAACCGCTTCGATTGTTCGCCGCCGCCGTAGGCATCCAGCATCTGCGCTTCCTCGATCGGCGCGAGCGTCGCGAGCGCCATCGCCTGAGTTTCGCCACGCTGAAAAATGGCCGAGCCGTGCGCACGTGGCAGAACGCTCACTTCGCAACCGATGGGCCGTAGATCCTGGTAGCCGCGACCATCGACCCGTTTCTGTTTTTCCAGAATACTGACGCGAAACGCCTTTTTTTGGACGTAATCGAATGCTTGCGAAATCGAAAAGGGGTCGGTCTCTGGATATTTTTCCAGGATCGCCGTCTTCACTTCCTCACGCAACGCTTCGACAGCCTTAGCGCGAGCCACCTTGCCTTCAGTGTAAAGCGCCGCCACAATCCGGTCGCCTGCGACGCGGTAAGCGATATCGAGTAACTCCTGGTTGACCTGGAGCAGCTGCGGTTCGCGCTTGGGCTTCCCCGCCATCGCAGCCAATTCTTTCTGAACCCGAATCATCTCGCGCGCATGTCCGTGCGCGAACTCGAGCGCTTTGACGAACTCGGCTTCCGGCAATTCTCTGGCCGATCCTTCGATCATGATCACATCGTTTTCGGTACCGACATAAATGAGATCGAGATCACTCTCGGCGCGTTGCGTGTGCGTCGGGTTCGCGACGAACTCCCCTTTCACTCGGCCGACGCGCACAGCACCGATTGGGCCAGCAAACGGAATGTCCGAAACGCACAGCGCAGCCGATGCGCCGTTCATCGCCAGAATGTCAGGATCATTCTCGCCGTCGGCGCTGAGCAAAATCGAGATAATTTGCGTATCGTAAAAGTATCCCTGTGGAAAGAGCGGCCGCAGCGGCCGATCGATCATGCGCGACGTGAGCGTTTCCTTTTCCGTGGGACGACCTTCGCGCTTGAAGTAGCCGCCCGGGAATTTTCCGACTGCTGCCGCTTTCTCGCGATAATCGACCGTCAGCGGAAAATAATCCTGGCCTTCTTTGATGTTTGTAGCCGACACGGCGCTGGCGAGCACCATGGTGTCACCACACGTAATAACGACTGCGCCGTCGGCGAGTCTGGCGATTTTGCCGGTTTCGATTGAAATGGGAGTAGCCCCAACTTGGGCCGTGACCTTCTGTTGCATTTTACTTTTCCTGGATGTGCAATTCCAGGTGGGTCACCCTGACTGTAGGTTTTAAACCCGCACGAGGGTCACTCGCCGAAGCGAGCGCCACGATCCGAAACTAAAACCTAAAATCCAAGGTGATTACTGCACCTGGAACTGCTGATTATCTTTTGTTTTTAATTTGGTTACGGCTTCGAGCAATTCAAACAGTAGGACGCGAACGTGGGGTCCGCGTTATTTGCGCAGGTTCAGTTTGTCGATCAGTTTCTTATAACGATCGGCTTTTGTTTTGCTCAAATAATCGAGCAAACTCCGGCGATGCGCGACCATCTTAAGCAGGCCGCGTCGCGAAGAGTGATCCTTCCCGTTGATCTTAAGGTGTTCGGTTAAATGCTCGATCCGGCTGGTTAGAAGTGCGACCTGCACATCCGCGCTGCCGGTATCTTTCTCATGCAACTGGAACTCCTGGAGATTCGACGTTTGGTTGCTCTCTGCCATAACGAAGGCGCTAATGTAGATGAAGACCGCATTTTGGCAACCCATGTGCTGAAGCCTCGTGTCGCGACATCATGCCGGGTTGCCTTCGCGTTTGCCGTCGTACCATAAACGCAATCTGGCGCGCGACCGCGCCATGCGGGGTCCGCCGAGGATCATAATAAGCAGCGTGCCAAGAATTTGCCTGGCTGGATACATGCGCAACTTCCGGCCCGAGGTGAGAACGGGTTCCCTGAGTACCTTGAAACGGCCAAGTTTCCTTAGCGCGAGACTGAAATAAACTTCTTCGCCGGCAAAATATTGCTCATCGAAACCGCCAGTTGCCTCGAAATTGCTTCGTGTAGTGAAGAGAAATGCGCCTGCGCCCAGATTCAGGCCAAAATAAAGGGTGCAAAACGCGTGTAACAGAATGCGGCTCCACAATGGGATGAATCCATCCATGACTCCGCGCGCGCTGCCGCCAGTGTAACCCACCTCGAGCAGAGCCATTGCTTCGGTCACGTGGGTCTTGTTGATTCGCGTATCGGCGTCAACGAAAAACAGATATTCACCCTGCGCTGCGCGCGCGCCAGCGTTTCGGGCAGCACCAATTTGGCGTCGATGGATCGACACGACTCGGGCACCAGCTTGCTCGGCGATTTCTGGCGTAGCATCTGTCGATGCATCATCCACCACGATGATTTCGACCGGCTGAGACAAACCAGAAGTTGCAGCGCGAATCGCGCCGAGCGTAGAGGGAAGCTCTGTCTCTTCGTTGTACGCGGGAACAATAAATGAGATCATTTATTCCTGGTCTCGGAAATTCACTGGCGGGGTAATCCAATCGTTTTGATCATCGAACTTATTTCTCATTTATCCATTTCGCTGCCGGCGCGCAATTGAAAGCAGGCAATTGGTAAGAGTCGTTAGGGCCTGGATCAACTGGTCACCGCTACAGATTGACTTGCGTATGACAAAGATCGAGATGGGAACCGTGCTTGCGAGAGCGTTTGTAATTTTCATTTCGGTCTGGTCGTTGCTCTCCGGCTGCGCGGACACAAAACAGGCTGCACAGTCAGACTCTAATTCCCTCCTTCGCACACTAGACAGCGACCACGAGGTCCACGGTGAAGTAGGCGTGATGTACGGTCATAGCGCGAGATAAGCCTGCGGGTATTCACCGCAGCACAACGACTTCAACTTCTACCTCGTCGTCGCATAGAGGAGTGAATCGAGAAGCTTTCCGGGAGCTGCATCGACTATTTGGCGTCGAATTTAATGCCGGCTTTCTGGACTTCGCCGTAAGGCAAAAGCCAGACGAGCGATTCATCGTGAAGATCGACAACCTGAATTCGGTTGCCCCACGGATCGCGAAAATCACAGCGAAACGGCGGCTCCAGTTTTAGTTTGTATTTTTCTTGGAGTTTCTTTCGGACTTCCGCCAGTTGCGCTTCATCGCGCACCATGATCCCGAAATGCCGCATGTTCGCCGGTTGCACCTTATCCACCTCGAAAATTGCAAGGAACTGGTGTTCGCCCAATTTGAAAAACGCATCGCCTTCGCCGCCACGCATCTGTTCGAGATTGAAAACGTCCTTGTAAAACGCCACCGCCTTTTCGATGTCATCGACCTCGATGGCCACATGATTGCATCCATAAACTTGCACGCTCATCTGCCAGCTTAGCCGAAAACGAAGCTGTGCGCGCCACGCTTCTTTATGGGACGAGAATGTTCGCGGGATTGTAAAGAATAAGCGGTTAAGCGACACTCCGCGGAACCGAGTCTGCGTATTCCAAGAAATTATTCGAACGATGCGCGATGCAATTCCAGTAGCGGTGAATCCAAGGCGTTCCAGCGCTGAACCGATTCTAATAATTCTCTTCAGCGTCGTAGCGCTCTTGATCCATCTCCTGACAATCGGGCGCTACGGTTATTTTCGTGACGAGCTCTACTACATCGCCTGCGGTCGGCATCTCGCCTTCGGATATGTGGACCAACCTCCGTTGTCGATCCTGCTGCTGCGCCTGAGCCAGATCCTTCTCGGCAACTCATTGTTTATGATTCGTCTTCTTCCTGCGCTAGCAGGAGCGGCGACGGTTGCAATCACAGGTTTGATCGCACGTGAACTGGGCGGACGCGGGTGGGCGATTGCGCTCGCCTGCGCGGGCTCGCTCTGTGCGCTGTTCAGTTTGGCGGTCGGCAATTTTTTCTCCATGAACGCGTTTGAGCCGCTGTTCTGGATGGGATGCATTTATCTGCTCGTTCGGATTATCAACGGTGGTTCACCGATCCTTTGGCTTTGGTTCGGCGCTCTTCTGGGACTCAGTCTCGAAAACAAACATTCCACGGCGTTTTTCGCGGCTGGCATTTTCGTCGCGCTGCTACTCACGCCCGAGCGCCGCCATTTCGCTGAGAAATGGATCTGGTTCGGTGGTCTGATCGCGTTCGCCATCGCGTTGCCGAACGTTCTATGGCAGCTGCAAAATCATTGGCCCACGTACGAGCTATTGAGCAACATTGCGCACAGCGACAAAAACGTCGCTCTAAGCCCGGCACAATTCATCGTGCAGCAGGTTGTTTTCATGAATCCGGCAACGCTTCCGCTGTGGCTCGCCGGGTTATGCTGGGTGTTCGGTTCCCGCGAGGGCCGGCGCTATATCGCGCTTGGAGTCATATATCTGGTCATGCTCGCCGAGTTCATCATCTTGCACGGCAAAAGCTACTATCTCGCACCCGCGTATCCGATGCTTCTTGCATCGGGAGGCGTGGCATTAGAGCGCGTTTTCGCTAACCGATTGAAATGGTTTAAGCCGGCATTGCTGGTTGTAATCGTCCTGACCGGCGCGCTATTTGCGCCATTGGCCATACCAATTTTGCCGCCCGGCAAACTGGTCGCGTACATGCGAGCCATCCACCAAGAGCCGCCACGCACTGAAACTTCGCATACCGCTCCGCTGCCCCAGCTTTTCGCCGATCAATTTGGCTGGCAAGAAATGGTCGCATCGGTCGCACACGTTTATCATCACTTGCGGCCCGAAGATGAGAAACGCGCTGCCATCTTCTGCCAAAACTATGGCGAGGCTGGAGCAATTGATTTCTTTGGTCCCAAGTTTGGGCTGCCATCGGCAATTTCTGGCCATCAGAATTATTTTCTCTGGGGACCGCGAGATTGGAATGGCGAAGTTGCTTTGGTGCTCGACACGCGGGATGACAACGAGCGCGAGCAATTCGCCTCAGTCGAAGATTTGGGCCAAATCGTGAGCAGTCCGTGGGCGATGCCTTTTGAACGCCGGACGCATATTTATCTCTGTCGCGATTTGAAGGTTAACGTGCGGGAATGCTGGCCACATGTAAAAAAGTGGCTTTAAGCCCGGAACACTTTCGAAGCTAATCGCGGACCGCGTTCATCCCCTGCCGCACGATCCGGTCGATCAGTTGCGGATACGGCAAACCCGCTTTTCCCGCTGCAAGGGCAAAGTCTTCATCGTTGGCGAGAATGGGATTGGGATTGGCTTCGATGAAATAAACTTCGTTGGCCTCTGTCAGCCGCAGGTCAATGCGCGCATACCCGTCAATGGTGAGCAGACGATAGATGCGTTTGCACGTCTCCTCGATGTGGCTCACAAGTTGTGGATCGAGGTCTTCGGCGAATCGATTTTCCAATCCCCAGCGTTTGCGGTATTCGTCATCCCATTTCGCCTTAAACGTCGCAATCTTTGGTTCGTTAGGCGGCACTTCGCGAAAGACCAGTTCGCGAACAGGAAGCACTATTAGCCGCACGTTGCCCATCAAACTTACGTAGAGTTCGCGGCCATCGATGTATTCCTCGGCGATTGCATCGCTGTTATATTTCTCATGAACAAAAGTCACGCGCTCGCGGAACTGCTCGTCGGTATCGACGAACGACGCCTGCGAAATCCCATACGATGCCTCTTCCTTCACCGGCTTCACCAGGATTGGGAACCTAAGCTGCTTCGGTCGCGCGATGCGCTGACCACGTGGAATGACGACGAAATGCGGGACGTGGATGCCGTGATAATGTAGGATCTTCTTGGAAATGCCTTTGTGCTTGCAAAGAGTAAGGCCCGTTGAACCGCAGCCGGTAAACGGCAGGCCTTGCATTTCGAAAAACGAAACGATGTTTTGATCGAACCCGGGATTGTTCCTGAATTGTTCGACGAGGTTGAAAAGAATGTCGGGAGCGAAAGTCTCTAGTTTTTGACGCACAAGATCGACCTCATCGTAGATCGCGAGATGCTCTGCGGTGTGACCAAGCGTGCCGAGCGCGGCCATGACGTCCGCCTCGGTTTTCCAGTCCTTTGTCTTCAGCTCCTTTGTGAAATCCTGATCGACGGTTGTTGGACTTGTGCCGTCGAAAAGCACGAGGATTTTAAGTTTCTTTTTCACGTCGTTTTGTCGCCTTTGTCATTTGGTGCGCTTGAATTTTCCGGTGAAAAGATAATTCATCACCAGCGTGGTGATAAATGCGGAGACGCGAAAATCCTGTTGCGGATCGTCATTGAGCACGTGGAGCCCGAGCTGATCGCAGCGGCGGGTCAGCCGGGCGAGCAGCTGGTTCACCCGGAACTTGTTCTCATTCGTCCATTGACAGATGGCGTTCAATAATCGTCGCCGCCGCCGTTGCAGATAGACGCTTGCTTTGATGCCCGCCGGCGCTGCGAAAAGTTGCCGCAGATCGGCGTCATAGAAATCTGGGTATGTATCTTCGTAGAGCTTTCGTTTGCGCGCGTAATAAGTCTTGAGTTTGACGTTCAAACAATCGTAATCAGCGACGCGATACTCGGGCATGTGAACTGGTGGCTTGCCCACCAACGAGCGCATTAACTCATCGACGTATTCCAGTTTTTGGAGCGCCCGCCAGCGTGCGTAACGCTTGCGCCAGTCGAGCCCGGGCGTAAGCCAGACCGCGAAGGTTTCCGCGAAATCTTCATCGGGATGGCTCTGCGCGTACCAGTCCTCGAGATGCATGACATAGCTGCGGCTGAACGGTCGGGGGCGGTAACTGTCCGGCGTCTCTTCACGTGAAGTTTGCCCGAAAAGCTCCTGCCATTTCTTCTTCCGGGTGAGACGATACGCATACATATAAGCGTGACCCGCTTCATGTCGCATCAATTTCATGAACCACTCGGGCGTACCTCCCTCGACCTCGAGCATCATCGTCCGCTCCAGTGCCCGCAACCGATCGTGCACGAGGAAAAACGGAATGAAAATGGCCGGGATACCGATTGGCACAAACCATTCATCGCCCACGTGACACGGTGGGTGAAACACAAGCCCACGCGCCGACAGTTCATCATATAATTGCCGAATGAGCGGTTCCAGTGCGGTGCCTTCAAGGCGCAGACCAAGCGTGGAGATGCGGCGTTCGAGAAGTTCCTCGTCACTCAGCGACGCCCAATCGGCAGTTTCCATTTCGCGCATGGTATCATCGAGCGATGCCCTGTCACGCCTTGCCAAGTTTCTGAGTTCGGCGTTGGGTGTGAAGAGCTGCGCGCTAAATATTGAACCTCAGGGAAAAGATAGACTGAATGCAAAGAGCTGAAGAAAAAAAGCATTGCAGACATTCGGACGGTTATCCGGTGGCACGAGTTGCTTCCGACTCTTTTAAGATTCGTCGCGCTACTCTGCGGGATGCCGACATCATCGCGTGGCATCGAGCGCGGATGTTTCAGGATATGGCAGACGTTTCCGGTGATGCCTTTGAGATTCTGCGCACTAAATCGCGGACACGACTGGAGCAGTGGCTCGATAGCGGCGGCTACATCGGCTGGCTTGCAACTCCGGCCGACAAACCGGAGACGATTGTTGGAGGCGCTGGTGTTCAGTTACAACCGATCCTGCCACGCCCGGTCGACACCTCTACAATTGGCGAAGGCCGGCAGGCGATAATTGTGAATGTTTTCACCGAACCGCAATGGCGACGACACGGAATCGCCAGCCTCCTCGTCAAGGAGATCGTCACTTGGTCGAAGGATCAGCGGATCGACCGTCTCTTGCTTCATGCTTCGGACGAAGGCCGCTCACTTTATGAGAAGTCCGGATTCGTCGCCAGCAACGAAATGCGCTTCTCGGGCGGTCAGTAATTCTTTTTCCCTAATTCTCCAAAGTCCCGCGGTTCACTTTTCTCGCGTGGACCGTTTGACAATTCCGCTAACTCCTCTATAGGGAGGCCGGCTCGGCACACCGAGTCGTCGTCAAGTCCGCGCGTCGCCCAGAAGGCGCTAGTACGCCGGGGCTATTCCGAACCCGAGATCAATCTGCGTTCCTGCGGCTCTCGGCATCGAGAATGGCTCGCTCTACCCGAGACTCGACAACGTCGGAGCAACGCTTGGACATTATGAAGTCATTTTACACAGTCATGTTTTTGTTATCGTTGGCATCGGCCGCTTTCGCGCGCGAGGAGTCGATCCTGGCGCGTGTCACCAGTTACTGGGCAGGTCAGGGCCCTAAATACGCCAGTACCGGCCGACGACTGTGCGCCGGACATTGCGCTGTCGATCCGAAACGAATTCCGTACGGCAGCAAAGTTGTTTTCCCTGATCGGGCCTGCACCGCGGTCGACACCGGGCCGGCGGTCGTTAGTCGCAAAGCGGCTCGTCTATGCGGACGAACTGCGAGCCAACTCAAGGCCATCGTGGTCGACCGATTTTTTGAAACAAAGCGAGAGGCGATGGCGTGGACGAACACGCATCCCCACTTTATGACCGTTCAAATTGTCCGGCCCGGATCTCACTCAGAACCGCCCGAGCCATGATTAAGTGGAAAAAAGTTCGGATCGCTTCTATCACCGCGAGAGGCCTTTATGGCTGAAATCACGAGGCATTACTGGACAGACACGCAAACGGCTGTAGATAGATACCCGATGAAAACGACTAATGCGCCAATTGGCGTCGCCCGCCGCGGCGGGCAGGCGGCATAAAGGCTCGTTAGATATCGCCAAGTTGGAGCCCGCAATTCGCGGCACCCCAGTGGTCGAATCACACCACGCGCGGTTTTTTTGCGCCCGGTCCTCTCGAACCGCATTCGGGAACCACACTTAACAATCTAGAAATTTATGAAACCAACACCTCAAATCAGTCTCAAAGAGCAGGACGGCTCGCGTCGCGACAATCGCGCACGGCGCAAGCACCCAAGTTTCCCATTAACGGATTACAACTATCGTCCGACGGCGAAAAACCTGGTGAGTTCCTCCGTGGGTCAGACAGCCACAAAGCTGCCCGCCTTCCACAAATTAAGCAGTGAATTCTTCTGCGGAGAAGCAACCCGGGATTACATCGCCGAGCTTTTCTTCTTCATTCTGATCACTGGCATTGCCGCCTGGCCGGTCACGTCCATGTTCATCGCAGTAATCCGCCTGATCAGGAATTACTAAAGGGGTCAACGCCCGGGGGAGCCCTAAAATTACTCTCACAGTTTCAGCCGCTAGGACTAACCCACGTCGACGCCTACAGCAGTGATGCGCCGGCGACGTGGCGATGATGCGATTGATTAAGGATCCTTGGATCCCGGCAGTCGGCGAGAAAATTACAACTTCGCGTAAACGCCGAGTAGAGGGCGGCGGGACGGCGTTTTCGAACGGAAATCGCTAACAAAACCATCCCGCGTGCGAAGCTCGACATGCCCGACGCTACGGGCACTGCCGTAGACGAGTACCGAACCGACCGGCGCAGAAAATGGATCTGTCACCGGGAGTCGCTTGAATCCGTAGTTGCTGACAAGCTCCGATGCCGCGTCTCTGGCGAGTTCGCTTTTCGGCCGAGACTCGATAACACCGGAAGCAAGCAACGCGTCTTTTACATAATGCCAGCATCTCGAGCGCGAATGCGCATGCGCGCGTTCCTGTGCGATCGTTGCCGCTTGCATCAGCCTGCTATCGATGTGCCGATCGATCTTGCCATACGGGTAAACAATCTGCTGGGGATAATACTGCGTGATGACGGGGACAGACTCTTTTTTGCCCTCAGGACTTTTGAAGCTGAAATGGAAACCAGACCGCGTTGGCGCGCTTGTTGCCTGTTGACCCATGGGTCGCACTGGCTCTATCGCAAAAGTTCGCCCCGATTCTTTGCTAATTGTTTGCGAGGGCTTTTGAGTGATCGCACTCGTCGGCTTTTTCGGCATCGCTTGCGTCGGCTCTTTGGCGACGGCTTGCGCAGGCTCTTGCTTGACCGGTTGCGTCGGCTTCTTCGCAGTTGCGGGCGCTCGCTTTTTCGTGACCGCTTTCACCGGCTTTTCTGTGGTTCCCTGCGCCGACTTCTGCGTGATCACTTGAACCATGTCATCAGCTTTCTTTTGGTCGTGGCTCGCGAGTTCCAACGTTGAAGGAGCCAATGCCTGCGCGCGGAGAGTCGCGCTGGAAATGGCAAGAAGTGATGCAGTTGCGAATGCCCAGAGGGCAGGTCGTTTCCCCACGAAGGCGAGGTTATGCCGGGAATTGCGACACTAGGCAAGCTTTTTTTTCGAATTTTTCAGATGTTTTGGCGGCTCCCAAAACAGGTCTGCTAGCAGGCAACAGCCGTTACATGTTAGGATCCCGCGCATCCTTTGGAGAAACTAATCGTAGGGAAGATAATCCGGCCCAAATTGAGGCGGAGGAGCGAACATCTCATCGCGCTGGATTGGAGCACGGCGGTGTCGGCGCGGAGCGAATTGATTTTGGTCCGAATCAGGCGCAATGATTCTGGTGCGCCCCGAGGGCAAACGATAAATTATCCTTCCATCGGACGTTATTCCAAGCATCCGGACGCGCATTGATCCCTGGCGAGGTAGCGATGTCGAAGCGACGCGTTTCTTTTTGCCACGTGAACTCGACTGAGTGGCAGTGGTGGGCTGCGCAGTCTCGGAAGCTTTCGTCGATGAATTAGAAACCTCGGCCTCAGTGGAATTTTCTGGAACTGCGCTTGGCGAATTGGCCGCGATAGCGTTTTGGGTCGTAGCGGCCTGCGATTGGCTGCCCGATGTTTGAGCTTGTTGAAGATCCGGGGACGCAGCTTGAGACGAATTGGGAACTGCCGCAGCGTCCGTCGCTGGTTGATTCGCGGACCCCATAGCCGCATTTGCCGCCCGCGATAGCACAGTCGCAGGAGCCACTGGCGTCGCAGCATTTTGGACCGCGGCAGGCACTGGTGAAGATTCGGGAACCCCAACAAGAACGCCAATGGACTTTGCCTCGCGGGGCTGATGTAGGATTTTGCCAATTGGCCCAGGCAACAGGAACGCAGCAAGCACCGCTGCAGCCACGACGAGCGCGCCGAACGCCAATGCTCTTCGTAGTAAACGCCGCGGCCGAGGCTGGTCCGGCCGGGGAATTGTTGTTCTGAAGGGAATGCCGTATCGATCGGCCAATGCGAGCCGGCGTTCAATTTTTAGTAGGCAACTCCGAATCATCTCTCCTAGCACGACCAGGTCCTTTGGACGCTGATCGGGATTGGGATGCAACATGTGGGAAAGCAAGTTTCGCAGCGGTTTTGGAAATCCCGAAAGCTTCGGAGGCTGCCGGAGCGTCTCAGCGGAAAGCTCTATGCCGGTCAGAAGAAAATACATTGTGGCGCCGAGCGAATAGATCTCCGAACGAAGACCCGTCGTTTTGTACTCTCCCCGAGGTCCAGCGATGGCAGACTGCTCCGCAGAAGATATTTGCCCATTCACTTCTACTTCGTTTCGCTCGAGTTCGCCTGCTACACTGGGCGGCGAAGTCTCGCCCGGTGGCGAGCTTTCCGTGCGTGCCTTGAGCCCGGTTAGACCGAAGTTCGTCAACTTCACTAAGGGCCAGCCGCCTTCGGGAGTTTGTCCGGGAACAACGATGATGTCTTGGGGCTGAACAGGCGGATACGGAAGCTTGTGAAAACTGGCAGACGAAAGCACGCTCACGATTTGTTCTGCCACACGCAACGTGGCGTCAGCCGGCATTGGGCCGTGCTGGGCAACCCACGCTGCAAGCGTTTCGCCTGGTAATCGTTCCGAGGCGTAAACGTAATCTTCGCCTTCGCGTCCAAAATCAAAAACCTTGGCGATATTGACGTGACGCAGTCTCTGCAGAGCGCGCGCTTGCTCTTCGAATTGCTCCCGGACAACCGGATCGATGCCTGCTACTGGGACTAGCGTTAGGACAACTGGTTCGCTGGATCTTTCGTCCACGGCCTCATAAGCAACCGCGTCGCTGTCTCGGCCAAGCTCATTGGGCGTGCCATCATAGCCAACGCAGAGCCGGTAATGCTCAAGGAAGGTTGTCCGCTGCATAACCGAGCCCCATTGTCCGCACCCGGGACCATACGCGCCTCATCATCCATCATTCAACCTTAATTTTCTCGGCAAGTTGCTTAGCGGAAGCGCAGTCACACTTGAATTTTGGACATTGCGCTTGAATCGAAAATCGCCAATCTAAAATCGCAAATCCTCGTACCCCGTGGTGTAACGGTAACACAGCGCCCTTTGGAGGCGTTATTCTTGGTTCGAATCCAAGCGGGGTAGCCACGTAAACCCCGAAAGCCCTCGCGGGCACGGGATCGCCGTTCGCAAATCGCCCAAATCAGCGTATATTTATTGTTCGGCTTTATGAAGGAATTAAACATAGAGAGGCTACACATCGCTGTGGGCGATCAGGAGATCGTTCGAGGACTGACTCTGCGTGTGCCGCGCGGTGAAGTGCACGCGCTCATGGGCCCAAATGGCTCAGGAAAAAGCACGCTGGCCAAGGTCTTGGCCGGCCATCCGGATTATCGCGTCACCGCGGGCAAAATATTGATGGATGGCGAGGACCTTCTGGAACTTGAACCCGACGAACGCGCGCGACGCGGTCTTTTCCTGGCCTTCCAGTATCCGAGCGAAATTCCAGGCGTGACGATCGCAAACTTTCTCCGCGCGGCCTTGCAATCGCGCCTGCCGGAAGGCGGAGAGCTCGAGGCGACCGACTACTACGCGAAGCTTTATGAAAAGATGGAGTTGCTCGGGATGGATCGTTCATTCACGTCGCGGGCGGTCAACGAGGGCTTTTCCGGAGGCGAAAAGAAGCGCACCGAGATTCTACAAATGGCGGTGTTAGAGCCTAAGTACGCAGTTCTTGACGAGACGGACAGCGGCTTGGACATCGACGCGCTCAAGACCGTCGCACACGGGGTAAACTCATTGCGCGGCCCTAATCTTGGCATATTATTAATTACGCACTATCAGCGCCTCCTGAATTACATCGTACCCGATCACGTCCACGTAATGGTGGCGGGGCGAATCGTTAGAAGCGGACGGAAAGAACTCGCTCTCGAACTCGAAGAGAGAGGTTACGATTGGGCACGCGACGGTGCAACTGAGCCGGCATATAGGTAACAACTGGGACAATTCACAATGAAAACAGAAAATTCTGCAGTCGATATCGATCGAAACAAAGGGGATTTTTTTTATCCGGAAGTTCACGTGCGCGATGCGGGCGTCGGACTCAGCGAACGAACCGTTCACTACATCGCAGACGTAAAGGATGATCCGGACTGGGTGCGCGAGTATCGCTTACGCGGCCTGAAAACGTTTCTGGAAAAACCACTCCCAACGCATTGGGCAAGTAAGGATCTAGAAGCAATCGACTTTAATAAAATCCGCTATTACCTCTCACCCGGCACCGAACCGAAACGTAGTTGGGAGGAAGTTCCGGACGACATCAAGCGCACGTTCGAACGGCTAGGCATTCCCGAGCAGGAACGGAAATTCCTCGCGGGCGTGGAAGCGCAGTTTGACAGCGAAGCGGTCTATTCAAACATTAAGAAAGCCGTCGGCGAACAAGGCGTCATCTTTGTCGGCTCGCGAGAGGGACTCAAGAATTATCCGGAAATTTTCCGGAAATGGTTCGGCAAAGTTATTCCGATCGCCGACAATAAGTTTAGCGCACTGAATTCTGCTGTGTTCAGCGGCGGCTCGTTCATTTACGTCCCGCCCGGAGTGAAAGTGAAACATCCGCTCCAGGCCTACTTCCGTATCAACGCCGAAAACTTCGGCCAATTCGAGCGCACGCTCATCATTGCCGATGAAGGTTCGGAAGTGACTTACATGGAGGGCTGCACTGCGCCGAAATTTAACACGCCCACATTGCACAGCGCGGTCGTGGAATTGGTCGCGCTGAAGGGGGCGAAGATTCAGTACATCACCGTGCAAAACTGGGCGTCGAACGTGTTCAACCTCGTTACCAAACGCGGTCTCGCTCACGAAAACGCCGAAGTAAAATGGATCGATTGTAACATCGGCTCGCGTCTCACGATGAAATACCCCAGCGTGATCATGAAGGGTCGTAAAGCCCGTGGCGAAGTTCTTTCCATTGCGCTCGCCAACGACGGTCAGCACCAGGACACCGGAGCGAAAATGATCCACGCTGCCGACGAGACAACCAGCAACATCGTTTCCAAATCGATCTCCATTGGCAAAGGTCGCGCCACTTATCGCGGCTTGGTCCATGTGCCGAAGCATCTGAAGAATTGCAAAAACAACACCGAATGCGACGCGTTGCTTATCAACGCGACCTCGCGGACCGACACCTATCCGGCGATCACCGTGCGAGGGACAGGCAACGCCGTTCAACACGAAGCCAGCGTCAGCCAAGTGAGCACGGAGCAAATTTTTTATATGCAACAGCGCGGCCTCAGTGAGGCCCAGGCAATGAGCTTGAGCGTCAACGGTTTTGTCAACGATCTCGTCCGCCAATTCCCAATGGAATACAGCGTCGAGCTCAAGCGGTTGATCGAGCTGGAGATGGAAGGCTCGGTTGGATAATCCCGTACCCGCCGCACGTGAGCCTAACCATGGGACCCATGGGTCCTAGGTGTCTTATATCGGAATGACCAGAAACCAGACAGCGACACTCGAGAAGGAGGCTGCGCCAATTCTTTCCGGCCCTGGTGGGACACGCGAATGTCCGGATTGGTTCCAGGACCAGCAGCGTGAGGCGTGGATGCAATTTGAATCACTACCCAAGCCGACTCGAAAAGATCAGGCATGGCGATTCGCCAATGTAAGTCTTCTAGATCTAAGCCCGTTCAAGTACGGTGGCACGTTAACTGAGAAAGAGCGCGCAACTATTCTCGAGCAATCACGCGGACTCGAAGAAGTGGCTGGCCGGATGATCTTCGCTGGTGACGAGCTTCTGGAGCGCGACGTGATTTCGGATCAGCTGAAAAAGCGCGGCGTCATTTTCCAACCGCTCGAGCGAGCAATGGTTGAGCACGCCGATTTGTTCCGCAAATATTTCATGTCGCAGCCAGCTATTCTTGGATCGGCTAAGTTCGCGGCGCTGCATCAGGCGCTGGTTTCATCAGGAACATTTCTTTACGTGCCGCGCGGCGTCGAAATCGAGCTACCAATCGAGATTTTCCATTGGCTGAACGCTGAAAACGATTCCGCGTTTCCGCATTTGCTCCTGGTCACCGACGAGCTTGCCAAAGTCACGGTGATCGAACATTTCCGCTCGGTGAATGAACATGCGTCCGGTTTTGCCTGCGGCGTAAACGATCTCGTCGCCGGCCCCGGCGCGAAGGTCACCTACGTGTGTGCTCAAAACTGGGCAGACAATGTCATCGCGCTGCAAATGAACACGACAACGGTCGATCATGATGCCTCGGCGATGAGCCTGAACTTGAATCTTGGCTCGCGATATTCGCGCTTCGAAAGTCTCAGCAGGCTCACCGGCGAAGGCGGCCGCAGCGATCTGCTTGCTGTCGCGGTCGCCAAACACCAGCAGGAATTCGATGCGCGCACGTTGCAGGACCACGTCTCGCCGCATACCGCGAGCGATCTCCTGTACAAAAATGCCCTCGACGATCGCGCCCGCACAATTTTCGGTGGACTGATCCGAGTAGAGCCGCATGCCCATTTCACCGATGCGTATCAAAAGGTTCGCAACCTTCTGTTGAGTGACGACGCAGAAGCCAATTCGATGCCTGGCCTCGAAATTCTCGCCGACAACGTCCGTTGCACCCACGGGGCGACTTCCGGTCAAGTCGACGAAGACGAGCTTTTCTATCTGCGCACCCGCGGTATTCCAGTTCCGGTCGCCCAGCGTCTCATTGTGACTGGATTTCTGGATGAAGTCGTCCAGCGCCTCGATCATCCGGCGATATCTGAACACTTACACCGCTTGATCGAGGACAAATTTTCGGAAAATCGCCGTTGAATCGCGGATATCCGTCGATCTCGAGCGCGGGTGAGATATTCGTTATTTCGCCGTCTCCTGGCTCGTATTCAGCTCGAAATTGATTTTTACGTCGTAGTGATTGCCAGTGCCAAGCCCGACCGGTGGCGGGTCAACTTCAGTCACTCGTTTCGCAACTGCTGCAACCGATTCATTCACGACAACGTTTTCCGAAGGCTTAATGATATCGAATTTGGAGACGTGACCGTCCTTTTCGATTCGAACTTTCACCAGCGTTGAAATTTTGGCGCCGGAAGCGACGGTGCTCGTCGGTTGGATCCACGCACTGTAGAAACGATCATGCAGCATGTTGCCATACCAGCCGAATTCGGATGCGCTGCTTCCCCCGCCCGCACTGCCACCTTTGCGGGCTGAACCAGTTTTGTCACTGCCCTTATCCGATGACGATTCAGTCTTTCCACTCACAATTTTCGCACTCTTCTTTTTCTCATTACTCGCGTCGGTTTGGTCTCCAATAGATTTTGGCGGACTCGACTTGGGATGCGTCGATGATTTGGTCGCTTTCGCCAGCACAGTTTTTTTAGGAGTCGACTTGGGTGTTGGCTTCGGGAGGGGTTTTGGTGTTGCCTTCGGCTTTGCCATTGCCTTTGGCACAGCTGTTTCCATCGGCGTTGGGTTCGGCAATTCGATTTCGCTCTTTGCTTGAATTAGAGGGGCCGGTTCCTTTTTTTCTTCGTCCGGCTTCAAAGGTTCTGACTCAACAGAAGGGATCAAAATCTTTGAGGAGGACGCCACGCTATTATCTGATCTCCCAGGCTCGAGATCTCCCGCACTCAGCCAAACCAAGCTCTCTTCATCTGGCGTGCTTCGCGCTGCTAAACTCCAGCGAATCAATCCTGCGATGAGTGCGATATGCGCAACGGCAATTAACGTGACGTTTCGCCAAAACCGCGGATTCTTCGACATCTATTTCGACTCAGCCCTTGTGGCGATACCAACCTTCGTAATCTGCGCCGCCTTTAGCGCATCCATCAACGCGATTAATTTTTGCACAGGCAAGTCGCGATCGGGTCGAATCACAATGGCGATGTCTGGATTGATCTGTTTCAGTTCCGTTAGTCGCGCCGTAAGTGCTTTCAAATCGATTACCTGATTGTTAAACCGAATTGTCTCACTACGGTCGATCGAGACAATTTGCACTTGTGATGACTTGATCGGCGGATTCGTCGCGCCACTGGATGGAATCACGAGATTCATGCTGCTTTCAAGTAGCGGCGTTGTGATCATAAAGATGATGAGCAACACGAACGCCAGATCGAGCAGCGGCGTGATGTTGATCTCGCTGAGCGTCGAAAGATTCTGTCGTTGGGAGTAGCGTCTCATCGGCGAAACGCCGAGTCACCCGCCTGCGCCGAGGCTACAGCGGGCAGACGTGAACCATGGTCGACGTATTTGTGCTCGAATTCCGAAGCGAGCTCAGCGGCAAAATTGTCCATCTCGACGATGATCCCGCGAATGCTGGTGACGAGAAAATTATATCCAAACATCGCTGGGATCGCGACGCAGAGCGCGGTCACTGTCGTGATGAGCGCGCCGGATACACCGGGCGCCATCGAGACGAGATTCGGCGAGCCTGCCTCGGCCACGCCGGTGAAAGCGTCCATCACGCCCCAGACCGTGCCAAGCAAGCCGAGAAATGGCGAACCACTTACCGCAGTTGCGAGCAAAATCATCTGAGATTCGAGTGAAAGCGCTGTTTCGCCCACGGCTCGTTCCATCGCGGCGTTTACCGCACCCATTTGTGCCGGCGAAATCTTATCAGCGATTCCCAGTCGCGCCCGAAAGGTGTCGTCCACCTCAGGCGATCCGAGCAAATGAAATGTCATTTCCTCGCAGCCCGCGCGATACACATTGAATACTGGCGATCCGGGAAAGCGCGCATTTTTCTCAAATAGGCGCAGCGGCTGCCGGTCCTGTCGAAAAGCGGCGAGGAAACGCGCGTTCTGTTTTCGGGCAAACCGGATCACGCGCAATTTCGTGATCATGATGGACCAACTGAAAATGGAAACGATGGCTAGAAGAGTGAGAACGAGTTTTCCTGCGATCGTCGCGTGATCGAACGCAAAAAGGAGACCACCGCCGGCCGCTACGATTTCCGGAACAAGCATTCCCGCTTCACCGGGTTAAGTAATAACGCCGTTTTGGAGAAACGAAAGCAAGATTCGCGGAAATGACATTAGTTCGTCATTCGTTATTCGTGCTTCATCATTCCTTTTGGGAACGTCGGTCGCATTTTTGCTACTGCAACAAACCCGAGACCAATCGCGATCAGGAAGAACGAAAAAAATTGGCCTCGCGTGAAGGGACCGACCAGTGTCGCGTCGGGTTCGCGGAAATATTCGATTACGATCCGAAAAATCGCGTACCAAATAAAGAACAATCCGGTCAAAACGCCATTCGGCTCACGCCTGCGCGTACGTACGAACCACAAAATCGCGAAAAGAACGACTCCTTCAAAAAAAGCCTCGTAGAGCTGGGAGGGATGGCGCGGCGAAATGATTGAGCGCAACGCAGTTGCTACTTGCGGTTGGCGAACTGCGCCGACGATTGCATCGGGCGTGGTGAGCGATGGATCAATTCGAACGCATGTCGCGACCGCGCGCTCGGCTTCCTGAGGATGATCGAATAGTTCCTTGGGGAATTGCATCGCCCAGGGGATTTTCGTCATCCGCCCATAAAGTTCGCCGTTGATGAAATTCGCGCAGCGCCCAAAGAACAAACCAATTGGCGCGGTCACAACCAGATTATCGCCAAGATTTGTCCACGAGATTTCGTGTCGGTACGCGTAGTACAAAGTGAAAAGCAACAGACCAAGCATTCCGCCGTGGCTGGACATTCCGCCCTCCCAAACGCGAAAGATCGACAGCGGCTCGCGCAACATTTCGGGTTTGTAGAAGAAAACGTAGCCGAGGCGCCCACCGATGATTACGCCAAACAGCGCGCAGCCCGTGATGAAGTCGCCGACACGTTGCGGGGGCAGATCTGCGTATCCGCGTTTGGCCAGCCAGTGGAACAACAGATAGCCGCAGATAAATGCAAGCACATAGGCCAGACCGTACCATCGCGGCCCAACGTTATCGTAAATGCGAAAGATAATCGGATCGAGATTGTGCAGATAATATGCGAGCATTGCGCCGATTGTCCGTGATGTCCGCAAGACTCGCAACGAAAACGCGCGTCATCCCGAACGAATGTGAGGGACCTCCCAAAGGTGATCGACCACGCAGTCTCCTCTGAGTAACGGCGGCTTCGATTGTGTGGTCCTTCGCTTCGCTCAGGATGACCGTGCTGTTTTGGCGCGCGATGCGTCCAAAATCTTTCGCAAAAACGGCGCGGTGCGGCTGACACGGTTCTTTGCAACGTGTTCCGGCGTCCCGCAGGCGACGACTTCGCCTCCATCCGCGCCAGCTTCTGGGCCAAGATCAACAATGTAATCGGCCTCTGCGATCACGCTGAGATTGTGCTCGATGACAATTACCGTGTTTCTTTCGTCGACGAGCCGATGCAGCACGCTGAGAAGCAATTCAATATCGGCCATGTGCAGGCCGATCGTTGGTTCCTCTAGCAAATACAATGTCGAGCCCGGTTTGCGCATTTTGCGGATCCGCTCGTCGGCCGCCCGACCGACACCACGCTTGAGTTGTGTGACTAGCTTCAGTCGCTGCGCTTCGCCGCCGCTCAGCGTTGGACTCGGTTGTCCCAGCTTGAGATAGCCTAATCCCGTATCGACCAGCAAAGAAAGCGGCCTCGCAATTTTCGGGTGCGCCGAAAAGAATTCGGCCGCTTCTTCGATCGTCATTTCCATCACATCGCCGATCGATTTGTCGTTGTAGAGTACTTCAAGCGTTTGCGGATTGTAACGTTTGCCGCCGCAGTCTTCGCATGGCACGTAGCTGCGCGGCAGAAAATTCATCTCCAGTTTGATTACGCCCTGACCCTTGCAAGTCTCGCAACGACCACCTTCGGCGTTGAACGAGAATCGACTGGCAGAATATCCGCGCACACGGGAGACAGGTAATTGCGCGTAAAGATTCCGGATCTCGTCGAACACTTTGACGTAGGTCCCCGGCGTCGAGCGCGATGTCTTACCGATGGGTGATTGATCGACCTCATAAACAGCTTCGATCTCTTGCGCGCCACTAACCAGTTTGAATAGATCGCCATTTCCCGCGCGTTTTCTTTGTTTCAGCTGCTCGCACACCGCAGGCCAAATTACCTCGTGCATCAATGTGGATTTGCCGCTGCCGGAAATTCCGGTGATCACTGAAAGCCTGCCAAGAGGGAAACGAACATCGATATCTTTCAAATTATTCGCGCTCGCGCCGCGGACTTCGATCCAGTCTCCAACATCGCGTAACGACCGGCGCGATCCGCGGATGGGATGGTGAGATGGCGATTTCAGGCAGCGCGCCGTTTCTGAATCTGAGTTCCTTTCCACGTCGCGCAGCGTGCCGCTCGCCACGACTTCTCCGCCGTGAATCCCTGCACGCGGTCCAAGATCGACGATGTGATCGGCTCGCCGCATGGTTTCCTCATCGTGCTCGACAATAATGAGTGAGTTTCCTTTGTTCCGCAGCGCGGTGAGCGTGTCCAGCAAGCGCAGGTTATCGCGCGGATGGAGACCGATCGTCGGCTCATCGAGTACGTAAAGGACGCCACGGAGGTTTGAGCCTAACTGCGCAGCCAATCGGATTCGCTGGGATTCTCCGCCGCTTAAAGTTTTCGCCGAGCGCCCAAGCGCAAGATAGCCAAGGCCCACCTTCTCCATGAAACGCAATCGCTGCTGTATTTCCGGAACGAGACCGACAGCGATTGTTTGATGCGTTCCCCGGAACTTCAATCTATCAACCTTGCGAGCTGCTTCGCTGGCCGAAAGATTCGTGAATTGATCGATTGTATAACCCTGGACACGCACGTGACGCGCCACGGCGTTCAGACGCGAGCCGTGACAACTCGGGCATTCGTGCGCCTCGCCTTCGTCGATCCATTCCGATTCGCGCTCGGCGGCGAGCTCTGCTTCCAGAACCGATTCACCGTCTGGGTTGGCAGCCGTTTGCAGATCCTGATCCCAGATCTCGCCGAATCCGCCGCATTCTTCACACGCGCCGTGAGGCGAATTAAACGAAAACAACCGCGGATCGAGCTCCTCGAATGCGCGGCCACAGTTTGGGCAGCTCATTTCGGTGCTCATGACTGAGAGCCTGTTTTTTGAATCAAGCAGACGACCCGTGCCGCGGCCGATCTCCAGTGCCCGACGAACGACGTCGCGCGTCTCCGCAATTCGCTTTCGATCGATGAGACCAACGACTACATCGATCGTATGCTCTTTGAATCGCTCCAATTTTCGAAAATCCGGGACAGCAACCACTTTCCCATCCACATACAGCGTATCGAATCCCTGGCGTTCCGCCCATCGCGCGACTTCGGTATGAAAACCTTTTCGAGCCTTGACCAATGGCGCGAGCACTCTCACCGGTCCGCGTTTCGCTGTTGATTCGATTTGCTTGGTAATGGCAGCGAGACTTTGTTTCTCCACCGGCAAATTGCAGTCCGGGCAAAACTGCGTCCCGGTTTTTGCGAAAAGCAGCCGAAGAAAGTGATAAACCTCTGTCACTGTCGCGACCGTCGATTTACCTCCGCCGCGTGTGACCCGTTGCTCAATCGCGACACTGGGAGGCAGTCCGCTGACTAAATCGACATCCGGTTTTTCCAGCTGCTCCACGAATTGCCGTGCATAGGGCGACATGCTGTCGAGGAAACGCCGTTGTCCTTCCGCGAAGAGAATATCAAATGCGAGCGTAGATTTCCCGGAGCCACTCAGGCCGGTGATAACCACCATTCGTTCCCTCGGGATTTTGACATCGATGTTTTTCAAATTGTGCTCGCGGGCGCCATGGACTTGGATTGCGCCATTCACCCGATTTAGTCGAAAACTGGGAGCGTCCTCAGCGGCTCGGGCTATTTCCACCTCGTCATCCTGAGCGTAGGCGAAGGATCCCTCCAACTCGCGTGCTGCTTTGCGAGGTCCCTCGCCGTCTTTGCGGCTCGGGATGACATGCAGCTTTTTCCGAGGTTGTGTGAACATTTTTTGTAAAAAGTGTCCGGTGTGTGATGCGCTCGCCTTTGCGATTTGCTCTGGAGTTCCAACCGCCACCACATCGCCGCCGGTGTCTCCGGCGTCGGGGCCAAGATCGACAATCCAATCGGCGCACTTGATCACTTCGAGATTGTGCTCGATCACCATGATGGAATGACCGCGACCGACCAGCCGCTGAAATAGCTGCAGCAGCATCGCCACGTCATCGAAGTGAAGTCCCGTGGTTGGTTCATCGAAGATAAACAAATTTCCGCGTGGCATCGGCATCCTGCCGGTCGGAAATTGGCCGGAAGCCAATGCCACGACGTTTTCTGTTTTGCGCAAATGACCGACCAGTTTGAGACGCTGGGATTCACCACCGGAAAGGGTGTTGAGAGGTTGCCCCAATCGCAGGTACCCGAGCCCGACTTCCTCAAGCACGCTGAGCGGTTCGGACAGGGTCCTGTCCTCGCCGATTTGCGCGAAAAATTCGATCGATTCGCTTACGGTGAGCTTAAGCAGATCGTGGATTGATTTTCCGTGCAGTCGAACTTTCAGAACATGCGGTTGAAATCGTTTGCCTTCGCATTCTGCGCAGCGCACGAAAAGATCGCTTAAAAATTGCATCTCAATTTTCTCGTATCCTGTGCCGGAGCAACGCTCGCAACGGCCGCTGCCGGAATTAAACGAGAATGTCCCCGCTGTGAGTCCCTGCGACATTGCTTCCGGTTGAGCGGCGAACAATTCACGAACGCGATCGTAAAGCCCCAGATAAAGCAGCGGCGTTGACCGAGGCGTCCGCGCAAGTGGTGCCTGATCGACCATGATCACGTCCCGGATGCGATGCGCGCCGGCGACCGATTTGCACGCGCCGGCCTCTTGATCAGACGACTGCCCCTTCGCGACCAGCAGATTCCGATAGAGTACATCGTGAATCAGCGTGGATTTCCCGGAACCGGAAACGCCGGTGACACATGTGAATACGCCCAGCGGAAGTTCGACATCGATGTTCTTCAGGTTGTGTTGTTGCGCGCCGACAATCTTGACGGATGCGAACCATTTTCTCCGCGACTTTGGCACCGAAATCGATTTGCGATTCGTTAGGTAATCACGCGTAAGTGATTGGGGAGCGCGGGCGCCTCGCCCGCTCTTTTCGGTGCCCCCGCCGAAAAGACGACCCGTGTCCCGCGAGGCGCGTGACACAGCGGACGAGGCGCCCGCGCTCCCCAGATTTCCGCCGTCACATTCGAGAAAATCCTCGAGCGCTCCGTTCCAAACTAATTCGCCGCCGTGTTCGCCGCGGCCCGGGCCGATATCGATTAAATTGTCAGCAGCGCGAATGATTTGTTCCTCGTGCTCGACCACGAGCAGTGTATTGCCTTTGTCCCGCAAGGTGTGCATCACTCGTACCAGCCGGCCAACGTCGCGCGGATGCAAACCCACGCTTGGCTCATCCATGACGAACAGCGTGTTGACCAACGATGCACCGAGACATGTTGTGAGGTTCACCCGTTGCACTTCGCCGCCGCTCAAAGTGCGCGTGGAACGGTCCAGTGTTAGATAGCCAACCCCGACTTCGCAGAGATAATTGAGGCGCGCACAGATTTCGTCGCGCAACATTCGCCCGGTCGAATCGTTCGACGGAATCTCGATCGCCGTCAGGAAATTGCGGGCATCCAAGATCGAAAGCGCCTGGAATTCGGGAAGCGTCAGCTGCGCCGGCGCTGTGCGAGGACTGTTCCGGCGGTCACGCACCACCACGACGATTTTATAATTGAGCGCGTCGGGCTGGTATCTTCCCCCGTTGCACCTCGGGCAGGTGACGTAAGCCCGATAGCGGCTGAGCAACACCCGCACATGCATCTTGTACGTCTTGCTTTCAAGCCACCGGAAGAAGCCGCGCACCCCATACCAGCGATCATCTTCGTAATCTTCTCCTGTATAATCGCCTGATCGTTTCTCGCCTTCGATGACGAAGTCCTGGTCGGCCTTCGGCATTTCTTCGAATGGAACGTCGATATCGATCTCGTTCCGTGCGCAGGCTCGAAGCAAATCTTTCTGAGATTCGCCAAACTCGGCACCGCGAAAAACGCGCACCACGCCTTGTTTGATGCTAAGACCGCGATTTGGAATCGCTTTGTTTAGATCGATTGCGATGGTACGACCAAAACCTCGACATTCCGGACACGCACCCAGTGGATTGTTGAAACTGAACAGGCCGGGTGTAGGCGGGCGAATGTCGAGATCGCAATGCGCACAATGCCACCCGGTGGAGAATGGGAGTTCGTGATCGGGGATCGGTGATTCGTGATCAGTTCTGCGTTGAAGATTGGGCGTTTGGGGTTGGGCGTTTTGTGAAAGAGCAATAATGTTGATCTTGCCCTTCCCAAAGCGCAGCGCGGTTTCAATTGCCTCGATTAATCGTGCGCGGTTTTCCTCCGAGATTGCGATGCGATCCTGGATAACCTGCACACGCGCGCCAAGTCGGTTGAACTTTGGATCGACGTCGACGCGTACGATTTGGTTGTCGATCCAGACGCGCAGGTAACCCTGCTGCTGGAGGAAATCGAAGAACTTCCGCGGGTCAGTCTTCGACGGAACAGGAACCCAGAAAGTGATGAGAACAGTTTTCCCAGAGCAGTCGTGCAACACCTGGTGACTAATTGACTGTGCGGTTTCAGGGCGAATTTCCCGGCTGCAGCTCGGACAGAACGCTCGAGCAACGCGCGGCCAGAGCAATTTCAGATAATCGTTGATCTCCGTCATCGTGCCGACGCTAGAGCGGGAGCTCTTGACAGGGTTCGCCTGCTCGATGGCAATCGCGGGAGGGATGCCGCGGATGTCGTCGACGCGCGGCTTGTCCATGCGGTCGAGAAATTGCCGCATATACGGGCTGAATGTTTCGACGTAACGTCGTTGGCCTTCAGCGTAAATCGTCTCGAACGCCAGACTTGATTTGCCGCTGCCGCTGGGACCTGTGACGACCGTTAATTTCCCCAGGGGAAGATCGACGTCGATTCCTTTGAGATTGTTCTGACGCGCCCCACGAATCTCAATACAATCCTTCGCGCTCGGCGTTGTGACGCGCTTGTTTTTCGCAATCTTCGAACCCACTGGAAATATTCGCTGCCAGTCAAGCAGTTCGCAAATTTTCCGGGCAAAGCGGGCGAGGCGCCCGCGCTCCCCACGGATTACGAGCTCTACTCGTTAAATCGCGCGACGAGCTGTTCGCGTTGTTTCTGTAATTCTTCCGGAACCACCCCCCCGAGCGAGTCGAAAAACATCTTGTGCTCGGCGAGTTCTTTTTGCCATTCCTCGTGATCGATTCCGAGAAGATCGGCGACAGATTTATGGTCGATATCCAGCTCTTCCAAGTCGAGATCGTGTGGGCTCGGCAACCAGCCAACGGGCGATTTGAGCGCGCCGCCTGTCTGTTCGCAGCGATCAATGACCCATTTGAGCACTCGCATGTTCTCGCCGAAGCCCGGCCAGAGGAATTTTCCATTCTCGCCTTTGCGGAACCAGTTCACGTTGAAGATGAGCGGCGGATTGGTGAGACGTTTGCCGATGTCCATCCAATGCCGGAAATAATCGCCGATGTTGTATCCGCAGAAAGGCAACATCGCCATGGGATCGCGCCGGACTTTGCCGACCGTGCCCGTCGCGGCTGCGGTCGTCTCTGAGGCCATTGTAGCTCCAAGATAAACGCCGTGATTCCAATCGAATGCCTCGTAAACCAAAGGCACCGTGTCACTGCGGCGACCGCCGAAAATGATCGCGCTGATCGGAACCCCTTCGCCTTTTTCAACGTCGGGATCCAGAGCAGGATTATTGCGCATCGGCGTGGCGAACCGACTGTTTGGATGCGCGGCTTTTTCCTTGGAATCGGGCGTCCAATCGTTCCCGCGCCAGTCGATGGCATGCTTCGGCGGCGCGCCATCTTTTCCTTCCCACCAAACGTCGTTGTCATCAGTGAGCGCGACATTGGTATAAAGCGTGTGGTGCTCGATCGATTTCATCGCGTTCGGATTCGATTTGTAACTCGTGCCGGGAACTACGCCGAAATAACCGTTCTCGGGATTCACAGCGAACAAACGCCCGTCGCGAATTTCCATCCACGCGATGTCATCGCCGACGGTCGTCACTTTCCACCCATTGAAGTGCGCGGGCGGAATCAACATTGCGAAATTGGTTTTGCCGCAGGCGCTGGGGAATGCGGCAGCGACGTAATGTTTTCTTCCTTCGGGCGATTCAACGCCGAGAATCAGCATGTGCTCCGCCATCCAGCCTTGCTTACGCGCGAGATACGAGCCAATGCGCAGCGCGAAACATTTCTTGCTTAGTAAAACGTTCCCGCCGTATCCAGAACCGATCGAGATAATCGTGTTGTCCTGGGGAAAATGACAGATGAACCGCCGATCCGGATCGACATCTAACAACGAATGCACGCCACGATTCCATTCCGCTTTTGGATCGTTGCCCAGGCGTTTCAGCGCGATCTTACCCATGCGTGTCATGATTCGCATGCTGAGCACCACGTATTTTGAATCGGTAATTTCGAACCCAACTTTCGTTAGCGGCGAATCGGGTGGTCCCATGATGTAAGGCACGACAAACATGGTGCGTCCACGCATCGCGCCATCCAGCAGTCCATATAACTTTGAATATGTGTCTGCCGGATCCGACCAGTTGTTTGTTGGTCCCGCTTCCTCTTTGGTCGGCGTACAAATGAATGTGACCTTCTCGACGCGCGCGACGTCGTTCGGGTTGGATCGGTGCAAATACGAGCGCGGAACCTTTTTCTCGTTCAGCTTAATCAGCACGTTCTGCTTTAACGATTCTGCAATCAAAAATTCATTCTCGCGCTCGGAACCGTCGCACCAGAAAATGTTCTCCGGTTTTGTCAGATTTCCGATTTCGTGCACCCAATCGAGCACCGCCTGGTTCGTCGGCTTCGTGTCGCCGATTCCATTGGGTGGGAATATGGCAGGTGCGATATTTTTCATGAAATGAGGGTGTCCATCTTAAGCATGAATGAACAGCTTCGCCATGTCGAATCGTTGAACGGTTAAATCGTTTTCCTGTCGGCAACGGCGTAAGAATCTTACGAATCATGAATCATGCTTGCGCAAGAACAGTGCGCGGCATTAATTGAAAGCATGTTCGGGGTCACCACCTCCGATGATTATCGGCCGGTTGCGTGGATGGGCCGTTATCCCGTCGATGTGACCACGATGCTGGTTGGGCTGCACGTCGCGGCCGCGATTCTCACGGCTATTCTCGTCGCGATCGGAGGGGGGTCGATTTTGGCCTATTTGCAATTTGATAGTGCGGCAGTCTGGTCCGGCCAGGTCTGGCGCCTTTTCACGTATGCGTTCGTGCATGCGCCGTCAGGGCTGCTCTGGTTCGCCATCGAGATGTACATGCTGTTCGTATTCGGCCGCGAAGTGGAACGCTTTATTGGGCGGCGCGCCTATACTGCGCTCTATCTTATTTTGTTGGTTACGCCCGCGGCGTTGCTAACGATTTGGGGTCTTTGGCAACGTTCCGCCCTCGCCGGTTCGCCTGCCCTGCATTTTGGAATTTTTGTTGCCTTCGCCACCATCTATCCGCGGGCTGAGTTATTTCTGCGGATCATGACGAAATGGGTTGTGCTGATTCTTGCTGCCATTTACACATTACAACTGCTCGCCTACCACGCCTGGAGCGATCTGATGGTCGTTTGGACAAGCATTGGGGCAGCGTTCCTTTTCATTGAAATGCATGGCGCCGGGCCAGAACTTCCCTGGTGGGACGCATTGAAAACGCGCTTCGCTCCCAAGCCAAAGTTCCATGTTGTTCCCAAATTGCATTCCACGCGTTCCGCGGACCCAGATGACGTTTACACCTCGATTGATCCGATCCTTGATAAGATTTCCAAATTCGGAATCGGAAGTTTAACGGCGAACGAGCGGCGGCAACTTGATCGCGAACGCGAGCGGCTTCTAAAAAAATCCGATTAATTTTGCACTCGGCCGCCTCAGGCGAATGTCGGCTGACACTTCCCTCGAAAGCTGAAGGAAATCTGTGAGTAGTAGAAGCCGCGAAAGACGTCTCTAGCTTTTGCGTGCGCTCACATAAAGGGTGCCATTAAGACGTGACTCGCTGTCAAGTAGCGGATCAAACTCGCGCTGATGAATTTGCGAGAATCCAACATCAGCCAAAATTAGTTCTAGAGTTTCTAGATCATATGCGTATCGGTGCTGATGAATCTGACAAATATAATTTTGACGAAATAGAAAATTGATCTGATCCATTCTCGTTCGAACCCACGAAGGATGACCCGGAAAGGGCGTAACCGGCGCACCTTTCGTCGCTCTGGCGTAGCCTTCCAACGCTGAACCGGCGTCCGGAACGCCAAAGGTAAGGAGGCCGCCCGGCGCCAACACGCGGAAGTTTTCGCGTAAAAAAAATAGGGCGTCGTCGGGGTAGTCCAGGTGCTCGAAAAAGTGTTCAGAGTAAGTACATTCGCAGCTGCCATCCGCGAACGGCAGGCTTTTTCTTAGATCCAATTGCAAATCGGCCTTGGGAGAAAGATCGATATTGACCCAGCCGGGCTTAGCATTGTCGCCGCATCCAAATTGGAGTCGTAACCGCTGCTGGTTCCGATAACGTTTCGCCCGCCACCTTCCGACGAAGTGAAGAAACAGGGCACGAATTTCAAATAGAAGGACGCATGCAACCAACGCAAGATGGAGAACACCCCAACGCCGAAGACGTGCGGTGTTGCCGCGCCCCGAGTTCGCGGGCTGGGGCTCAATGCAAATGTGATCTTGGTAGCGATCTTGTAGACGATTCATCGATAAAACTGGACAGGATTTGATTGTGAACACACAGAATGGGAATTCGGCGGAGATACAGTCTTCGGCATTTCATTCGAGTATGCTACGGGCCACCAAAAGTAAAAAAAACAGATTTCCGTATTCGTATGGCTCAATAGAACCTTTCCTTATCCTGCAATGTTCAGTCTTTCCTAGGCTTCCGAAGCGCATGGCCTCAACGAACACTACGGAAACCGAACCAAAAGGTTCTATCCAAAGGCACATTTCGCGATAACCGGGACCACCAAATAGCGCCTTGCTCATGGATGAAGTGTTCACCTCGGCAAGCTTCAGGTGTTCAAGCCCGACCGCGTTATTTGTTAGACTAAGTCCACTAACGCATTTGCTCGCACTCAAAATGGGATGAGAGAATCATCATTGTTTTCTCCATTCTGAGATGCAGTTAATCTCGCAAGCGTGCGTCCCAACGTTTCTTGTTCCTCGCACTCGATCTGCTTGAGCTGCTCTCACTGATACCAGTCGATCAGCGATGTGATGGCGTTCTCCACAAGGGAGCGCAGTTCGCTTGGCGGGATGGAAACGCAGGCGGCACTCCGCGCCTCTACAGCTTGTTTCCGGACAGGCGGGTTTCCGAGATCTCGCACAGCACGTGCAGCAGAAGCTGATGCGCTTCCTGGATCCGCGCGGTGGAGTCGCTGCAAACCAAGAGATCGATGTCAGCCATGCCGACAGTTGAGCCGCCGTCACGACCCAGGAAAGCAATAGTCTTAAGCTCACGCGCTTTTGCTTCCTGTAATGCGCGCTCAATATTCCTGGATTTGCCGGATGTCGTTAGGCAAATCAGCACATCTCCTGGAAGACCAAAAGCCGCCACTTGGCGAGCGAAGATTTCCTCGAAACCATAATCGTTGCCCGCGGCCGTAAGCAGTCCACCATCGCCGGCGAGACAGATTGCGGGATACGCAGGACGATCTTTCATAAATCGGACTACAAACTCTGTTGCAAAATGCGAAGCATCCGCGGCGCTGCCGCCATTGCCGCAAACGAGCAACTTGTTTCCCGCGCGCAAACCCTGCTCGATCAGATTGGCGGCCTGGGCTAATTGCGAGTCGAGTTCGAGAAGCGACTGGAGCGTCTCTTTCGCCGCCGCGACTGCGTTCTTTAAAATCACAGTTGATTCGCTCATCGGTCTCAATACCTCGCTTCCATTTTTTTGTGAACGCAATTGGCTAGCGTGCCTCAATCGTAATTGAAACAAGCGTGTAAAAACCAGACCTTTTTCGCTTTTCGATGAGCATTTTGGAGAACTTTGTTCCCTTGTTCCCGTAGAAGTGCTTGTGCACGGTGTAATGCTATACCTCACACCTAACCTTCTTGGCCATCAGGCTCCAGCGAGGCTGCGGATTCCGTTGTGGAGCCCGGTCAGCCATCACCCGGAGACCGGCTTTTGGCCAACGAACCGCCTTCAAATAACGAACAAAGGAGCGCATTTAGCGACCAGCAGCCAGCTGGGACAATGAAAAATGGATTTTACCAGCTTTAGTGATTCCCATTCGGCGACCCCGCACGAGCACGACGAGTGTCCGCACTGTTGTGGCGTGGTGCGGATGCACAACGGACTTTGCCTCGGGTGTTTGGTGCAAACGGGACTGGCTGAAGACGACGGCTCCGAGAGCGAAAATCTCGACACTCTTCTTTCCGAAATCGAATAAGTGTGCGGATCGATCACCTGCGAGCATCGCTTTTCTTGTATTTCGGAACTCGATCTTTGGATTGTGACAGTGGTGTTAAATACCGTCGTCTTGCAAAATAATCGGAACCTTGACCCCCCAGTTTCCGTAGAAGTAAGCGTGCGGGAAATCAGACAAATCCAACAGCCTCTCCCGGGATGCCGTCACGCCAGTGGTCAAACATCGTTCTACTGGCCTGATTCCGATTTTCGTTTCCTGCTTTGCCCCCCGGTTTTCACATTTTTGAGGGTGAGTTTTTCGAGGGCCCGCTCCTCGGTCACGTTTCCTTAATGGACCGTAGACCTAGACGCGGGTTTCTGCTCACTCACACACTCCCGCACGGTTTAGCGGGTTAGCAAGTAGTTGGAGGAACATATCAGATGAGGATAGAAGGTTATCTCTCGCATGTCGGGCGGGCGACCAAGGGCGGCAGCTTGCCCTATAACGGCTCGAACGGGAACGGGGCGAAAGCGCCTCGCGTTACAGTCGACTTTTCAGACGCGCCGGTGCCCAGAGTGCCGGGCTGGAAATCGGCCCTCGACATCACGTGTATTCTGCTTGCGCTGCCTATTTGGTTGCCACTGATGACTTTGCTCATGCTGGTAACGCGACTCGCTTCGCCAGGACCGATTTTCTACCGACAGAAACGCGTTGGATTGGGTGGAAAACATTTTCTTATCTGGAAGTTCCGAACGATGAAGGTGAGTGCCGAGACACAAAGTCATGAGCGCTATTTAGAAGAATTGATCCACGTCAATTGTCCCATGACGAAATTGGACGCCTACGGCGATCCACGCCTCGCTCCTTTCGGCCGATTTCTGCGCGCGAGTGGCTTGGATGAGTTGCCTCAAATCTTCAATGTGCTTTGCGGTGAGATGAGTCTGGTTGGGCCGCGGCCGTGCACGCCAAATGAGTTTGCCCATTACGAGCTGTGGCAACGGGAACGCGTGAACGGCCTTCCGGGCTTGACCGGATACTGGCAGGTAAACGGCAAGAACAAAACGACGTTCAACGAGATGATCGTTATGGATCTGTTCTATCTGAAGAACTTATCGATCCTTCTCGACCTGAAAATCATGCTCAAGACCTGCACCGTTATTGCTGCGCAACTGGTCGAATCCAGACCGCCAACACAACATAACCGGCAAGATGGTGTGCCCGCTTCACCGGCACCGATCTTACAAACGTTGGTAGGATCGGCGCAAAAGAGTCCCCGCTCACCAACAACCATTTTACAAGCCTAAGGGAAACAGCTGGGGAAACCATGAAGAAACAAATCACAGTCGGCATAATCGGATGCGGCTACTGGGGACCGCTGCTGGTCCGCAACTTCAAAGGTCTTGCGGACTGTCAGCTCAAAGCCGTCTGCGACGTCAATACTGAGCGCCTAAAACATATCCGCACGCTGTATCCGGACGTCGAAGGCATTGCACAGACGCAGCAGCTTCTCAACGGCGCAAACGTGGACGCCGTCGTCATTGCCACTCCAGTAAAGCATCATTATTCATTGGCCAAGGCAAGCCTGCTCGCAGGCAAGCATACGTTCATCGAAAAACCGATGGCGTCCTCTTCAGCCGAGTGCGAGGAACTAATAGAAATCGCCCACCGCAACGGTCTGGTTTTGATGATCGACCACACGTTTCTCTATTCGTCGCCCGTGCAAAAGATTGCCCAAATCGTTCAAGCCGGAGATTTGGGTGAAATCCGCTATATCAATTGCAGGCGTCTCAATCTGGGATTATTCCAAAAGGACATTAACGTCGCGTGGGATCTGGCGCCGCACGACATCTCGATCATTCTCCATATTCTGGACGAATTGCCCACGACGATTAACTGCCAGGGAAACGCTCACATCACGCCGGGAGTGGAAGACGTGACAAACATGTCGCTCTCCTTCTCGCGTAAACGCTTCGCAACCATCCAGAGCAGCTGGCTCGAGCCACGGAAAATTCGCGAAATGACTATCGTCGGTACGCGACGCATGATCGTGTATGACGATTTGCGGACCCGCGAGAAAATCCGCATCTACGATGCACGAGTAGAACGTCCGCCGCATTACGACACGTTCGCTGAATTTCAATACTCGTACCATTACGGAGACAGTTACATCCCGTACCTCCATCAGGAGGAACCGCTAAAACTGGCCTGTCAGCATTTTGTTGACTGCATCAAAACGAATTCTCAACCGCTGACGGATGGCCGTCGGGGACTGGAAATGGTTAGGATCCTTGAGGCGGCTAGCACGTCCGTCAAGATGAACGGTGCGCCGGTGACACTTTCTCATTCGAGTAGCGCAGCGCCGGTTTTCGCCCCAGTCAAAGTGGAAGAGATGCTTCAGGTTGAAGCATTCGCTGGATGAGTGGCGCGCAAGCTTCACGCGAAGCTTCGACCACACCCCCCGAGATCATCCCTTTAAGCTAAACCATAAAATGAAAGTTCCCTTCCTCGATTTGAAGGCGCATCATGCTCCTTTAACTGAAGAGTTCGATCGCGCTATTCGCGAAGTGATCGAGAGCAGCGCCTTTGCCGGTGGGCCATTCGTGGAAAGGTTCGAAGAGGAGTTCGCGTCATTCTGCGGGTCCTCCTACGCGATCGGCGTGGGCAACGGCACCGACGCGCTTTGGCTTGCTCTCCTGGCGCTTGGAATTGGCGAAGGCGACGAAGTCATTACGGTTCCGAACACGTTTATCGCTACCGCCGAGGCGATTACTTACTGCAAGGCCCGACCAGTGTTTGTGGATGTAGACCCAGACACATTCACGATGAACCCGGCGGAACTGGAGAAAAGTCTGACCAAGAAAACCAAAGCGATAATTCCGGTTCATCTTTTCGGGCAACCAGCGGACATGGACCCGATTTTGGAATTTGCACGCGCAAACGGACTTTTCGTCGTTGAAGATGCCGCTCAGGCGCATGGCGCACAGTACAAAGGCCAAAAAGCAGGCACGATGGGCGACGCGGGTTGCTTCAGTTTTTATCCCGGGAAAAATCTTGGCGCCTTCGGCGAGGCTGGCGCAGTCGTGACGAACGATCCTGAGTTACGGAAGCAAATCCAGGTGCTGCGAGACCACGGCCAGTCACGAAAATATTACCACTCCACGATGGGATGGAACTGCCGGATGGACGGCATTCAGGCGGCAATCTTGTCCATCAAACTGAGTCATCTTGACAAAGCAAATTCCCTGCGGCGCAAACATGCCCTGGAATACAATCAGGCTTTTGCCGGAATCGACGAAGTTCTTACACCGTTTGAGGCGAAGTACGCGCGCCACGTCTATCACGTCTATGCCGTTCGGGTACAGGAACGCGACGCAGTATTGCGACATCTCCAGGAAAAAGGAGTCGGTTGCGCAGTGCATTATCCGGTGCCGGTTCATCTTCAAGAGGCCGGCCGAAATCTCGGTTATACAAAGGGCGCATTCCCAATAGCGGAGAAACTCGCCGACGAATTTCTTTCTTTGCCGATGTTTCCGGAGTTGACCGAAGAACAGATCGAATATGTCGGTCGCTGCGTTAGCGAAACAGTTGGCGTGGAAGCACTCGCCTAGAAAAAGTTTTTTGAAAACTCTCCAACCAGACGCAGCAGAGTCCGTCGAAACGGCACGCTTTTCCAGCGAGGATTCTTGGGTGGAGTCGAAGGCGAACGAGGAATCGCTGCAAATGCAAATCTGCGATCCCGTTCGCAATCCGGGCTGGGATCATCTGATTGCCTTACATCGCGACGCCGGGTCCTTTCACACGAGTGCCTGGGCAAAGGTGCTTCATAAGACTTACAACCACCACCCTTTTTACCTTCGGTTTTCCAGGGGCCACCGCTTGGCGGCGCTGGTACCGATTATGGAAGTGCGCAGTCCGTTCACTGGCCGCCGCGGCGTCTGCCTCCCATTCAGCGATACATGCGAGCCGCTCATTTTTGATCCGGAAGCGGTCGAATTGGTAAGAGATCGGGTTGTTCGCTTCGCTCGGGAACGCCGCTGGAAACACCTGGAAATCCGCGGGGGTAAATCGTTTCAATCCACCTCGGGTTCGGCAACGAAATTCTACGGACACACACTGGATTTGCGACGCCACGTTGAAGAACTACACGAACGCTTCGACAGCCCAGTGCGCCGCGCGATTCGGAAAGCAGAACGGAGCAATATCAGCGCGCTCGTTGTTCGCAATCGCCAGGGCATGGACGATTTTTACCGGCTTCACGTCCAAACGCGTCGGCGTCACGGTCTCCCACCGCAACCGGCATCGTTCTTCCTGAACATTTACGAGCACATCATCAAGCCCGGTCTGGGATTCATTGTTCTGGCACAACGCGGCTCACGCCCAATTGCGGCGGCGGTTTTCTTCCGCTTTGGAAAGAACGCCATCTACAAGTACGGCGCTTCGGACAAGAGGTTTCAAGAATTCCGCGCGAACAATCTTGTCATGTGGCAAGGCATCCAGCTTTTAGCGCGCACCGGCATCGAAAAATTACATTTCGGGCGTACCGACTGCGAAAATGACGGTTTGCGACGATTCAAACTTTCTTGGGACACGCAGGAAGAAACAATTGATTACTTCCGAGTCGATCCATCGGGTCGGCAGTGTTCACCTCCCATCCGCCGTAAGGGCGGCTTGCACAAGCGGATCTTTGGCAGATTGCCGCTGGTATTCAACCGGCTGGCGGGTTCGATCCTCTATCCACATCTCGACTAAAGGTTAAAATTATGGCTGAAATACGACGCGAAACACAACATCCCTCCGGAATGAAGCTGGGCGACATTCTTTTCGCTCTCTTCAAACGCAAGCGAACCATCATCGTGTGCGCAGTGGTGGGCATTATTGCCGCTGCGGCGGTTTATTTTCTCTTTCCGCCTTCCTACGAATCACAGGCCAAATTGTTGGTGCGCTACGTTCTGGAAAGGAGCGGAGTCGACCCAGCCGAGGCAGCGGGAGCCGCGGCTCAATCGGGCAACCAAGCGCAAGCGGATAGGGTGATCGGGGCCGAAACTGAGATTCTGACCAGTTGGGATCTGGCCATTCAAGTTGCCGAGGCACTCGGTCCCCAGCGATTGCTTCCACCGCCCCAAGACTTGTTTAGTCACGTCGTCCAGGCAGTCGGACTCAAACGGTTACTGCCGTCCTCTGGACCATCGGCAACAGTGGCCGAGGCGGCTGGCAGTATTGCTTCAGGTCTGAAGGTAGTTTCAGACAAAGGAAGCAACATCATCTTAATTTCGTATAAGAACCGTAATCCGGAGATCGCACCGCTCGTTTTGCAGGAACTGTTGAGTCGTTATTTCGTCAAGCATCTTGAAGTGCACCGTTCCGCCGGCGCTTTCGATTTTGTGGCTCAACAGACCGATCAGGTCCGAGCGCGCTTGAATCAGGCCGAAGACGCGCTCAAATCGTTGAGAGAGAAAACAGGAATTGCGTCGCTCAAAGAGGGCTCAGCGGCCATTACCACCGAGGCGGCGAAAGCCCAGGAACAACTTAACGCCGCCGAGGCGGACCTGGCCGAACAACAAGCTCTTGTTAGACAAAAGACCGACAGCGGCTCAAAGACTTGGAGAAAGAAGCCGACAGATGAAAAAGCGAATAAAGCGAAGGTTGCGGGCACCCAGGCAAAAATCGAGACACTTAAGGCCCGGCTTAGCGATATCCAGCGGAGGACCAAACAGCTTTCGGAGCTGGCTCCGCAAATTGAAGATTTGGAACGGAAGAAGGAGATGGACGAAGCGAATTACAAGTACTTCGCGGCATCCCTCGAAAAGGCACGGATCGACGAGGCCTTGGACCCTACCAAGATGCCTAATATTAGCGCGGTCCAGCGGCCCTCTCCTCCTGGTCTGGAGACTAAAAAACGCGATAAGCTCTCACTCGCGTTAGTTGGTGGGGGAGTGGCCTTCGGGATAGTGCTCGCGCTGCTAAGGGGCTTGGTTTTGAACCAGACCGTTGGCCGGCCGCTCCAGCTGGAAACACAGTTACACATTCCATTGATGCTCTCTATTCCATATAGGAACGGTCACTTCGGCTTGCTTCGTAATGGTTCACCGGCGAATCCGGGAGCGCTTACCACAGGGCGGCGTCGCGCCAAATTGGCGCCGTGGGACGCCGATCACTTCATCCGGCCATACTGCGATGCGATCCGTGATCGTCTCGGTCTTTATTTCGAGCTCAATCACTTGACGCATAAACCGAAGCTGGTGGGCGTCACCAGCGTTTCGGAGGAAGGGGGAACTTCCACCCTTGCTGCTGGGCTGGCTGCGTCACTTTCAGAAACAAACGACGGCAAGGTGCTCCTCGTCGATGTGAATTTGGGACCGGAGGAGGTGCATCCGTTTTTCAAGGGTAAACCTGCTTACCCTCTAAACAAAGCTCTTAAGCCATCTGACTCCATCGCCTCGGCTGCGGACAATCTCTATCTCGCCACAGTGGGTTCGCCTAGTACCGGCGGTCCGGCTCAGCTCGGCTTGAAAAAATTCTTCGACATGATGCCAAATATGAAGGCGAGCGACTTTGACTACATTATTTTTGACATGCCCCCGCTGGATCAAACGAGTCCCACGTGGGGAATGGCTGCCTTCATGGACAAGCTTTTGCTTGTGGTCGAGGCAGAGAAGAACAACCGTGAGGGCATTAAGCGCAGCTACGGCAAGCTGATCGCTGAGCGAAACAATGTTGCAGTCTTGGTAAACAAGTCGCGTTCTTACGTGCCGAAGTGGCTTGATTCCGAGTCTTAATTGGCTGCACCAATAACGGGCCGGACCGGGGTTGCAATTTTGCAATGGCCGCTTCCCGTTCGCCGTGGATTGGTGATACCCTGCGAATGCTCTCTGTTTTGTCGGTCTTCCTGACACTTCTGCTTGTCCTTCGATGTCCGCCTCGGTGCTGATAGAGGCGTTCGCTGAACGCCGGCGCCGGGGTTTTGAAGAGTCGAACCAGGAGAGGCACACAAGTTTTAACCCTCCGTTTCGTGCTCACCCCAACCTTTATAGCGGCCGTCGAGGTCGCTATTCTCTAATGTTACGCAATAGAATTTATTACTGGCTAAAGCCTTTCGTTCCGCAATTCCTTCGGACGGCGATTCGACGATCACTGGCTACGCGATTACGCAAGCAAATCGGAGACGAATGGCCTATCATGCCGGGCTCGGAGCGGGCACCGGAAAACTGGCCTGGCTGGCCGGGAAACAAAAAATTTGCGTTTGTTTTGACGCACGACGTTGAGAGCAAGGCCGGGCTCGGAAGGTGTCGGTCCTTGATGGAGTTGGAACAGCGCCTCGGATTCCGCTCTTCCTTTAACTTTATTCCAGAAGGGAGCTACCGCGTCCCAGTTGAATTGAGGCAGGAACTCACTGCCAACGGCTTCGAGGTTGGCATACATGATCTTAAACACGATGGCCATCTCTTTTCCTCGCGTCGCAAGTTCACGCGGCACGCCGCCAAAATCAACGCTTATGCGCGCGAGTGGGGAGCGTCGGGATTCAGATCGGGATTCATGTTGCGTAATCTCGATTGGCTGCACGACCTCGACGTGCAATACGATGCGTCCACTTTCGATACGGATCCATTCGAACCGCAGCCCCAGGGCCGCCACACGATCTTTCCTTTCTGGGTTCCGAATCCAAATGGCGACTCGATCAGGCAGCAACGATCAGCTATCCAGTCTTCTTCCAACGGTTACGTTGAACTTCCTTATACCCTTCCTCAAGACTTCACGCTCTTCGTGCTGTTACAGGAGAAGACGCCGGAAATCTGGATGCGAAAACTCGATTGGATCGCGCAGCACGGCGGGATGGCACTAGTTGACGTTCATCCTGACTATTTGTGCTTTGATAACGCGATCGCAACATCAAGGGAATATCCAGCTGCTCATTACAAATCGTTTCTGGACTATGTGAGTCAGCGCTACAGCGGCGCTTTTTGGAATACAACTCCGAGACAGGTGGCCCAGTTCTGTATTCGAGTAACGCAGGCCACAAGGAGCTAGCAAAGGGCTAAACCTCAACAACAACTCTTATGGAAATTACAGTTTTTGGAATGGGCTACGTGGGTTGCGTAACGGCAGCATGCTTCGCCGAGATGGGTCATTCAGTAACCGGTGTGGACTTGCAGGAGATCAAAATCTCTCTCGTCAACTCGGGAAAAAGTCCCATTATCGAGCCGGACTTGGAACAGTTGATTCGCCGCGGAGTTGATGCCGGACGCTTGCAAGCCACTCAGCGCGTAAAGACGCTTGGAGACATTTCCCTAATCTGTGTTGGCACACCTAGCAACGACAATGGCAGCCTGGGCCTTGACCAGCTAAAAAGAGTTCTAAGCCAGATCGGCGAATTGCTACGAACCACAGATAGCTTCCATGTTGTCGTCGTTCGAAGCACCGTTTTGCCGGGAACGGTGAACGATGTGGTGCGTCCTTTGCTGGAACAAGAATCGGGTAAAAAGGATGGAAAGGATTTCGGCATCTGCATGAATCCCGAGTTCATGCGTGAGACCACGGCTATTTATGATTTTTATCACCCTCCCTTTACGATCATCGGCGCCACTGGCGACCGTGCTGCCGAACGAGTTGCCACTCTTTATTCGAGCCTAAAAGCCCCTGTGGAGCGCACCCCCATTCCAGTAGCTGAGTTGATTAAGTATGCCTCGAACGCATTTCACGCACTCAAGGTATGTTTCGCGAATGAGGTCGGAAATCTCAGTAAGGCCATGGGTATTGATAGCCACAGAGTGATGGAGATTTTTTGCAAAGATACGAAGCTGAACATCTCTCCGTATTATCTTAAACCCGGATTTGCTTTCGGTGGTTCTTGTCTGCCAAAGGACCTTCGTGCTATTCTTTACAAGGCGAAGCAATTGGATCTGGAACTGCCGGTGCTCGGGGCTGTGCTCGAAACAAATCGTAAGCAGATCGAGCTAGCCTTCAATTTGATCCGCCACACAGGAACAAACCGTGTTGGGGTCTTGGGCCTCAGTTTCAAAGGCGGGTCCGACGATCTTCGTGAAAGCCCTATCGTAGGATTGATAGAAACCTTGATCGGCAAAGGATATAGATTGGCTATCTACGATGAAGAAGTTGCTTTGGCCAGACTCGTGGGTGCGAACAAGCACTACATCGAGCAAGCAATACCCCACATCTCGTCGCTGATGGTTTCTTCTCCAAAAGAAGCCATCGAAGCCAGTGACGTAGTCGTAGTTGGCAAAAATAATTCCAAAATTCAGGAAGCTGTAGCCAATAATAGCGATTCAAAGTTGATTATCGATTTGATTCGGTTACCGCGCGAAGTCGTGAACGCTTCTCCGAATTATCAAGGCATCTGCTGGTAGCGCAGCCACAAAGCAGTCCGATCGTGATGCGATCCCTAACTAAAGTCCTGATGTGGGTTGAAAACAATTTTCCACAGGACACTCGTGTCGCGAATGAGGCACGTTTACTCGCTAATGCGGGTTACCAGGTCGCGGTGATCGCACTTCGGAATCACCGCCAGGCGGCGCGCGAAACCTGGAATGGTATAGAAGTTTACCGCGTACCAACGTTGGAGCTGTTTAAAAAGACAGTAGCTGGAAATGGTAGCCGATTGAATCTGCTTTTCGTTAGGCTGAAATCCTTTCTTGGTTATGTTGTAGAATACCTTTACTTCACCTCGGCTTGCCTTCTTGTTAGCACATATATTTTTGTGAGGCGCGGCTTCGACGTAATGCACGCCCACAACCCGCCCGATACTCTCTTTTTAGTGGCGGCGCCTTTCAAACTACTCGGAAAGAAATTTGTCTTTGACCAGCACGATCTCTGCCCGGAGCTTTACCGATCCCGTTATAGCGCCAGGGAAGGAGTTTACACCCGGTTTCTAAGAATGTTTGAGTGGTGCAGCCTGAAGCTTGCTGATGTCACGATCGCCACGAACGAATCGTATAAACAAATACAAATTGAGCGGGCGAATAAGAATCCCGCCAGTATCTTCGTTGTAAGAAATGGGCCGAACCAGATGCGAATGACCTCAGCGGCACCCAGCGCCCGTTTGAGAGGAATGAATAAGTCCATTCTATGCTATGTCGGCAGCTTGAACCCACAAGACGGTGTTGATTACCTGCTCCGTTCCTTGCGCCATTTACTACATGGTTTGAAGCGTTCGGATTTTTATTGCGTCATCATGGGAACTGGAGACTCACTGCAAGATTTGCGTGATCTGGCTGGGAACCTGCAACTTAATGGTTGCGTCGAATTAACCGGCTTCGTGTCTGATGAAGAGTTGCAAGCTAACCTTGCGGCCGCCGACATTTGCGTGGATCCCGACCCTTCCAGCCCATTAAACGATGTGTCTACTTGGATCAAAGTGATGGAATACATGGCATCGGCAAAGCCGATCATCTCTTTCGACCTGAAGGAGACACGATTTTCTGCCCGAGACGCCGCCATCTATGTTGAGCCAAACAACGAAACTGAATTCGCGAAAGCTATTGCCCAACTAATGGACCAACCCAACCTTCAGAAGGAAATGGGGCATTATGGTCGCCGTCGGGTTGAGGAGGACTTGCAATGGGCGAAGGTCGGCAAGAACCTTCTCACCGCGTATCAGACGCTCTTCGCGGAGAAATGAACGAGTCCTGTGAAGCGCATCGCGCGAAGAAGCCCACAGACGCTGTTTCGAGACTGACTCGGTCCTTTGTTGGATGAGTCACCACGTCCGTTCCTTGACTACCCGGGCTTATTCAACTCAGCCATTGAGCGAGAGCTTTGTGGCAAAGCCAGAAATCCGCCATGCAGGGATTGTCGACGTAAGGTTCGGTAAAAACGTTACGGTTGTGCAGCCGGTCAATCTCTATGGTTGCGCGATTGGAGACGACAGCTTCGTTGGGCCGTTCGTAGAGATACAAAAGGGAGTAAGTATCGGAAAGCGGTGCAGGATTCAGTCGCACTCATTCATTTGTGAGCTCGTAACGATCGGAGACGAGTGCTTCATTTCTCACGGCGCGATGTTTATTAATGATCTTTTCGCCACCGGGAGGCCAACTAAGGAGTCCCAGTTCTGGCGAGCGACCAAAGTTGGGAATCAGGTCAGCGTTGGAACAAATTCCACAATCCTTCCGGTGACGATCTGCGACCAGGTAGTCATCGGAGCCGGCGCAGTTGTTACCAAGGACATTACCATTCCCGGAATTTATGCGGGCAATCCAGCACGCCTCCTTCGTCGTCTGTAGCCGCTGCCCTGGAGCTGTCACTTGTCGGTTTTGACATGAAAATTCCCTTTGTTGACCTGCACGCGCAATACCTGACTATCAAGCAAGAGATCGATGGCGCGATTGCTGAAGTCATCGCGGAGTCGGCGTACATTCGCGGGCGACACGTAGATGCTTTTGAGCAGGCCTGGGCTAATGCGCTAGGTGTGAAGCATTGCGTTTCCTGCGCAAACGGAACCGATGCGGTTTACATCGCCCTGCGGGGACTTCACGTAAAGCCCGGCGATGAGGTCATCGCTCCGGCACATTCCTGGATCTCGACGTCGGAGACAGTTACGCAAGCCGGCGGGCGGGTCGTATTCTGCGACGCAGATGAGGAAACGTTCACGATTGATCCCGAAGATATCCAACGAAAGATCACGCCTGCCACGGTCGGTATTATTCCAGTCCATCTTTATGGACAGCCGGCGGACATGGATGCGATCATGGCCATCGCAAAACGGCATAATCTTTGGGTTATAGAGGATTGCGGCCAGGCGCATCTTGCCAGGTACAAGGGGCAATACGTTGGTACCTTTGGAACTGCCGCGACGTTCTCGTTTTACCCCGGGAAGAACCTGGGCGCTTACGGCGATGCCGGATGCGTTGTGACAAACGACGATCGGCTTGCCGACTGGATAACGACTTTCGCTCGGCACGGTGGAAAGGGCGATCACCTCATGGAAGGGATAAACAGCCGCATGGACGGCCTGCAAGCAGCCATCCTAAATGCGAAGTTGCCCCATCTACCTGCCTGGACTGAGGCACGCCGTTATGTTGCTGCATGTTACGACGAGCTCCTGGATGAGGTGGGTGATATAATCACACCGAAAATCGGTCCTGGCCGTGACCACGTTTATCATCTCTATGTGATTCGTACAGAAAACCGGGATGCATTGAGGGAGTATCTTACCCAGGCAGGCGTCTCCACCGTTTTAAACTATCCGAAGGCATTGCCCTTCTATTCCGCCTATGCTCATTTCGGTCACAGCCCCAAAGATTTTCCCGTCGCCTGTTTTAACCAATCCCGCATCTTATCACTGCCGATCTATCCGGAGATGAAAAAAGAGATGATTACTCACACAGTTGAGTCTATCGGCAGCTTTTTTAAACAATTTCAAGAACCGGATGGCGCCACCTTGAAAGTAATCCAATTTGCAAGCCTTGCTGACCTGTGAGCTCTGCTATCTCTCTTTCAAATGCTGGATATTACGGTCTCGGGCATTTATGCGAGTAACCTTGCCCGTCTCCTGGTCGCCTCCGAGCCGCGTCATAGCCTTGGGGTAGATGGTAACCCTTTGATCGCTGTCACATGTTAATCATTAACGCGGACGATTGGGGCCGTTCTGTGGCGGAGACGGATGCAGCACTAAGGTGTTATTGGGGAGAGAGAATCACGTCAGTTAGCGCCATGGTCTTCATGGCGGACTCCGAGAGAGCGGCGGAGCTGGCGAGCGCTAATGGGTTAGAGGTCGGTTTGCACCTAAATTTTTCGGAGCCATTTACCGATGGCAGGTGTTCGGGAAGACTTAGAGATTGTCATAACCGAATCGTTGGGTTTCTGACACGGAATAAATACTCGCAACTTCTGTACAATCCTTTTCTGCGAAGAGAATTTGCTTATTCGTACAGTGCACAGGCTGAAGAGTTTGCGCGTTTGTTTGGAAAATCGCCGTCACATATCGATGGGCACCATCACATGCACCTGTGTGTGAACTTGCTTTTCAGCGACATGATTCCGCCTGGTACGAAGCTGCGCCGCAACTTTTCTTTCTGGCCTGGCGAGAAAAGCCTATCGAACCGAACCTACCGCAGGCTGGTCGATCGCTGGCTCGCTCGTCGATACCGTCTCGCAGACTATTTTTTCGACCTGACTCAGTGCAGGGAGGGAAAGAAACTCCATCGAGTCGCGGCCTTGGCGAAGTCAAGCAACGTGGAAATCATGACACACCCGATCGCAAATGGGGAAGAGGAATATCTTATGAGCGATGACTTTCAGGCGATATTGCAAGGGCTCGGAATCGGCGGCTATGCGCTGTTGTAATGTCATTGTTCGCTTTCCCGGTCAGCTTCAACAAAAGGTTTCCTAATCCATGAATCTAGTCAGACCCCATATTGCGAGCTTGTTCGGTCTTCATCTGTCGCCATCTCTAGCCTCTTTTCTCACGGTCGCCTTCATTGTCTTCCTTTTCCGGCGAGACATTCGGGAAAGACCCGATGTGAGCGGCGCGCTTTGGCTTCCGCTTCTTTGGTTCGTGCTCATTTGCTCAAGACCTTTTTCCGGATGGCTAAACATCTTCGGCTTGCCCGTGAGCAGCGCTGCTTCAGTAGAAGAGGGAAGTCCGCTGGATGCATATTTTTACCTGGCACTGGTTACAGCGGGTTTTTGTGTTCTCATCAAAAGGCAGGTCCAACTTTCAGAGGTTTTGCGACAAAATGGGTGGCTCATCGCGTTTATTGCCTACTGTTTCATTGCTATTATTTGGTCTGACTACCCCTTCGTGGCGTTCAAACGGTGGACCAAAATTCTTGGCCATCCGATTATGACGCTGATCGTCCTTACGGAACCGGATCCCAAAGAAGCGCTGATACGGTTGATGAAGCGGTGCGCCTATGTGGTCATCCCGGTTTCCATTCTCTTTATCAAATACTATCCCGAGTTGGGTCGAAGCTTCGATGAGTGGACCGGGGACCCAATGAACAACGGTATCGCCACGGACAAAAACATGCTGGGTGCAGATTGTCTGATCCTGGGTTACTTTTTCTTCTGGCATTTACTGCAAATCTGGAAAACTGACCGGAATATTTGGAGACGAAACGAGCTTCGGCTAACCGTTGGGTTGTTAGTCGGTATTTGCTGGCTCCTTTCGGTGGCTCACAGTGCCACCTCTCTCATATCTTTGGTTGTAGGGGCACTAGTGGTCGTGTTTATCGGTATCCGTTCTATAAATAAGAATTTTATCGGCACGTACATGTTACTGGCACTAGTTCTCCTTATCGTGGCAGAACTGGCATTTGGGATTTCAGGGCATTTGTCCCAAAATCTGGGTAGGACCTCCACTCTGTCGGGAAGAACAATACTCTGGACACACCTCCTGCAACTTCATACCAATCCGATTCTTGGGACGGGATTTGATAGCTTCTGGTTGGGAGGAAGGCTAAAGCAGCTGGAAGGAATTTTCTTCTTTATCCCAAACGAGGCCCATAACGGCTATTTGGAAACTTATTTAAACTTGGGGCTAATTGGCGTGTTCCTCGTAATTGGCCTCTTTGTCGCTACATTCTGGAAAATACGCCCTGAGCTTTTTCGAAGTTTTGAGTGGGGACGATATCGCGTGGGTTTTCTCGCGGCAGTAGTCCTGTACAACTGGACGGAAGCAGCCTTCGGAACGTTTAATCCTATCTGGTTTGCTTTCTATCTCATTGCCATGGACTATCCGCGAACTGCCCTTGCGACTGCCCAACCATTTGTCGTAACACAAGAAGAGAGCAGAGAATTCGTATATGCTGAAGAAGAACCCTGACACGGGCGTAGCCTTTGGCTGAAGTCGACTCGAGGAATGAGTTCTGAATACATCGCTTTAGCTAGTGATCGCATCCTGGTCACAGGGTCCAATGGTTTCATCGGCACAAGAGTTGTCGAGATTCTCTTGGGATACGGTTATCGCAATATCCGTTGTTTCGTCCGCCCCTCCAGTCGACTTGACCGGCTCGAGAAAGTACTCAGCCAGTTCGATGCCGGCAAGGATGTAGCTCTCGTTACAGGAGATCTTCTTTCGCCGACCGATTGCCGCAAAGCGGCGGAGGGTGTTTCAGTTATCTACCATCTCGCTGCCGGCATGGAAAAGTCGTTTGCAGGCGCATTTATGAACTCGGCGCTCGCTACGCGTAACTTGATGGATGCGTTTCTCCGGTTTGCCAAGCCAAAGCGTTTTGTGAATGTCAGTTCCTTTGCTGTTTATTCAAACCTGGCTTTGAAACGTGGGGCTCTCCTGGATGAGAACTGTCCATTAGAGGATGCGCCCCAGGAACGATTTGATGCATATGGCTTCGGCAAACTTAAGCAGGAGGAACTGGTTAAGGAATATGGCGAGGTGCATAATCTGCCTTATGTGATTCTCAGACCAGGATACGTCTTTGGGCCTGGAAAGCGAGAATTGAACGGTCGCGTCGGGACCAGCGCCTTTGGACTTTTCGTCCAGGTGAGCGGCACGCAGTCCTTGCCGTTGACCTATGTTGATAACTGTGCTGAGGCCATTGTGCTAGCTGGTTTCAAGGCCGGGATTGATAGTGAGATTCTTAACGTCGTGGATGATGAGCTACTGACGGGTCAACAATTTTTAAAAGCTTACAAGGACAAGACAAAGTCTTTTATATCAGTTAGGATCCCTTACGTCGTTGGTTACACCATGTCCCTACTCTGGGAGAAGTACTGCCAGCGGTCGAAAAACCAACTTCCCCCTGCTTTTAATCGCCGCCGCTGTTCCGCCGAATGGAAGGGAAATCGCTATTCCAATCAGAAGCTCAAAGAACGGCTGGGGTGGAAGCCGCGGGTCCCAATGGAGCGGGCGATGGAGGCGTTTCTGAGCCAGTTTACATCGAACGGAAACGATGATCCGTTGAAGCGTTGAAACCCGTCGCTAATCACTGATCACTTATGACTGATCACCATCCACCATGTTAAAAATCGCTATCGTCGGCTGCGGCAAGGTCGCCGACCAGCATGTGGCGGCGATTCATCGCATCCCGGAATGCGAAATCGTTTCCGTTTGCGATTGGGAACCGCTCATGGCCAAACAACTTGGTCAACGGTTCGGCATTGCTGGATGCTTTTCCGACCTGAAAGAAATGCTGGAGGCTGTCTCTCCCGATATCGTTCACATTACGACTCCGCCACGGAGCCATTATTCGCTTGCGAAACAGTGCCTCGAATCAGGAAGCCATGTCTATTTGGAAAAACCGTTCACTGTTACGGCCAGTGAGACAGAGTCGTTAATTCAGTTGGCTCAACGTCGTGGCCTAAAAATAACCGCGGGCCATAACTACCTGTTCACCCTCGAGATGCTCGAAATGCGCCGGCTGGTAGAGAAAGGATTTCTCGGCGGAAGACCGATTCATCTGGAAAGCTACTGGTCGTACGACCTGGGAGATTTAAGATACGCCAGCGCATTCCTCGGAAATCGTAACCATTGGGTTCGCCAACTACCCGGGCAGTTATTTCACAACATTATTAGCCATGGGATTGGTAAACTGGCTGAGTTCCTTGATGACGAACTGACCGAAATTATCGCTACGGCACATCAAAGCGAACAACTCCGTAGCCTCGGCGCACAAGAAGTCTTGGATGAGCTAAGGGTCATGATTCGGGACAACCGTGGCACGACTGCGTTCTTTTGTTTTTCGACTCAAATCAGAGGGCTTAACCAGTTGCGCGTTTACGGCCCGAGTGGGTCAGTAACTGCAGATATTATAACCGGAAGCCTTGTTCGAAATAAAAGCCGGTCATATAAAAGCTATCTCACATATTTTGTGCCTCCGTTAAAGAGCGCGCACGAATATTTTAGAAACGCGCGGGTAAACGTGGCCAATTTCCTGACTAGACGACTTTATCAGGACTTCGGGATGAAGGAGTTGATTGAGCGCTTCTATAACAGCGTTCGAACAGGGAGCCCCCTTCCAATTCCTTATCGCGAAATTATTTTAACGGCGCGAATAATGGATGAGATCTTCGTCCAGATCTATCCCGGCAGAAGTGAGATGCCGGAAATCGGGCACCAGGAGTCTGGACAGGCCGCCACCGTCGCAGTTTCTTCAGTAGCGTGATATCTGAGTTCTAATCTCTGATCTTAGTATGAAGTACGTTCTGATCACTCCCGCGCACAACGAGGAAGCTTTCATTGAAAAGACTCTCGTCTCCATGGTCGCGCAGACAGTGTTGCCGGAGCGCTGGGTCATAGTTGATGACGGCTCGACGGATCAAACGGCGAAAACTATCCAGAAGTATGCTGAGCGCTACCCGTGGATCGAGCTGGTCAGTCGCCCACAGCGCAAGGATCGTACCTTCGCTGGTAAGGTGCATGCATTTAATGCGGGATTGGAACGGCTCCAGGGACTTCGATTTGAAGTAATCGGGAATCTGGACGCAGACCTTTCATTTGATCCGGAATACCTAGGGTTTTTGATTGGAAAGTTTGCAGAAGATCCACGGCTAGGCGTCGCCGGGACGCCGTTTACAGAGGATGGCGGTTACGACACTGCCCGGGATAGTTTTGAGGGTAAGAACCATGTAGCTGGCGGATGCCAGCTTTTCCGGAGACAGTGTTTTGAAGAAGTAGGCGGTTACATCCCGAACCCTGCGGGAGGAATCGACTGGATCGCGGTCACCACAGCGCGGATGAAGGGATGGAAAACGCGATCCTTTTCTGAAAAGCGCTTTCATCATTACCGAACGCTTGGCACGGCGGGGAAAACCAGCTGGGCTGCAAGCTTTTCTTACGGTGAAAAGGATTATTATCTAGGCGGTTCCCCGCTCTGGCAGCTCTTTCGAGTGGTTTATAGAATGACAAAGCAACCGGTTGACGGGTTGGCGTTGCTGTCTGGTTACTGCTGGTCCGCCATACGGCATATAGATCGCCCCGTTTCCCATGAATTGATGCGCTTTCATCGCTGGGAACAGACGAAGAAATTGAAAGCTATTTTTCGCAGTCTTTTGCGATTTAACAAGATCGACAACTTTTCGTTGTTAACGGAGCGGAGCTAAGCACAGGCCAGTAGTTAGAGATCAGATGACGAAGGACGGACGGCGGATGGAGGAGAGTATGCAACGCACGGACAAGGTTTCTCGCGCTCTTACGGACTTTACCGAATGGCTTGGGGTCTTTGGTGAAACATCATGGGACTATCAGAGCTTTTTTGCTGGTCCGATTGGTGGGCGGGCCAAGGCGCTGTACTATCGGGATCGCGTTTGGGGGACAGCGGCGGTCGCTCCCATGATATTCTTTGAGGCAGTCCTTCCTTCTGGTCGACGCCTATTCCATCGTCCCCTGCGGTTCCCGATTGCGGACGCCCATTACGCGATGGGTTTTGCCTTCCTTTACGAGGCAACCAGAGATTTCTCGCAACTGGAAAATGCAATCCATTTTCTGACCGAATTAAAAGAGTCGCGCTGTCGGCTGTTCAAAGAATGTTGCTGGGGATATCCCTTTGACTGGGTGACTCGCAACGGAATTATCAAGAAACAAACTCCGCTCATAACCACCACGCCTTACGTGTATGAAGCATTTCTCCAAGTGTTCGAACTGCATCCAGAAGAGGAGTGGAAATTGATTGCCGAATCGATTGCCCGGCACGCCGCGACCGACATCAAGAGTTTCCCAACATCGGAAACGGCTAGCAGTTGTTCCTACACTCCCTTTGATCAGGGCGGAGTCATTAACGCCGCCGCTTACCGTGCGTTTCTTCTAACGAGTGCTTCCCGAGTTTTCTCTAATGAGGATTATTGGAGAATCGCGAAACGCAATCTCAATTTCATATTGGAGAATCAAAATCAAGACGGTTCATGGTATTACGCGGTGGATGGAGTACGGGACTTTATTGACCACTATCATACTTGTTTCGTCATGAAAGCCCTGGCCAAGATTCACACTTTGACTGGAGATGAATCGTGTAAAGAGGCGCTTTCGAAAGGAGTGAAGTATTACCTTGCAAATCTCTTTGATGAGGAGGGCCTTCCGAAACCTTTTTCCAAAGCCCCACGCCTGACAGTTTACAAGCGAGAGCTTTATGACTGGGCTGAGTGCGTCAACTTATGTTTGCTGCTTCGGGACAGGTTCCCCCAACTAGAGACAACCCTGCAAACAGTTATCGACGGGATTCTAAAGGACTGGATCAAGCCGGATGGTTCTTTTCGCTCCCGTCGACTGTATTTAGGGTGGGATAACGTTCCGATGCACCGGTGGGCGCAGTCGCAGATGTTTCGCAGTTTGGCGTTCTATTTTCGCGAAGCCAAGAACGCTGAAAAATTGAGACCTGACATGGTGAAAAGAGAGACACGCGAACCGGGAGTGTGCGCCACGTTTAACCACTCCTGAAAGGTAAAAGATGAAATCACCTGCCGTTTCTCCTGATATTTCGCACGGGTCCGAGCACCAGACGCTCGTCGACACGCACTTTGATTTGAACGTCGCTGGATGGAGAGACGTTTATGATCAAATCAATGTCCACGGCGCCATTTATCGGAAGCGCTTGGAGATTGTGTTAGAGTGGATCGACGACTTGGCAATTCCAGGCGGAGAAAAGGTTCTTGAAATTGGATGTGGTAGCGGAAGATGCACAGTCGCATTAGCTCAGCGGGGCTATCTCGTCCATGCGATGGATTCTGTGGCAGGAATGGTAGATTCTACCCGCGAACGTGTAGGTCAAGCGGGTGTGAAGTCTTCTGTTTCAATCGGTTTGGGCGATGCGCATCACCTGGCTTTCAGAGATGGTAGCTTCGGACTTGTTCTCGCAATCGGAGTGATGCCTTATCTTCATTCTCCTCAGAAGGCTTTGAGCGAAATGGCTCGGGTGCTCAAACCTGGCGGCTTTCTATTAATCACAGCAGGCAATCGCTGGCGACTCAAGCGCATCCTCGATCCCTGGTTTAGTCCCCCAATGCAACCTGCGAGGAAAGTTATCAAAGCAATCCTGCGGTGCTTTCGCGACGCTCGGCCTGACGATGCTGGGCCGCCGCTTCGACTCGATTCATTGCGTGAATTAGACCGGTGGCTTGCGACTGTCGGACTTTTGAAGATCAAAGCAAGAACTGTGGGATTTCCACCTCTCACGTTTCGTGGCCGGCCGATTCTTGGAGAGCGAACGTCGATCAGGTTGAATCACTGGCTGCAGCGGCTAGCCGATCGCAATGTCCCAGGCGTGAGATCAAGCGGCATGGACCATATCGTTCTAGCTCAAAAGGTGTAACAAACCAATGTGCGGTATCTGTGGTCAGTTTAACTTTGGTAGAAACGAGTCCGTGCAACCGGACACTATCCGACGGATGACCCAAACCATGGTTCATCGTGGTCCAGATGATGACGGCTATTATTTCTCCGGCTCGCTTGGTTTGGGCTTTCGACGGCTATCAATCATTGACCTCGCCGGCGGTCATCAGCCGATGTCCGACGCCGAGGAAACGGTCTGGGTCACGTTGAATGGCGAAATTTACAATTTCAAAGAACTTCGCGCCGAGCTGGAGAGCCGTGGCCACAGTTTTCGAACTGAATCCGACACAGAAGTAATCATTCACGGTTACAAGGAATGGGGCATCGACGTACTCAATCAGCTTAACGGTATGTTTGGCCTCGCTATTTGGGATGTGAAAAAACGACGGCTAGTGGTGGCCCGGGACGCAATGGGTATCAAACTGATTTATTATCGGCTTACGAATAGCCAGTTGAGCTTTGGATCCGAGATTCGGTCAGTTCTCGCTGCAGCAAGCTCGGGGGCTAACGTCGATCCAGCCGCACTCAATCTCTTTCTCCGGTTTCGCTACACGCCGTCCCCTTTGACCATCTTTGAAGGGGTCCGAAAGCTGGCACCTGGTACAATGCTAATCGCTGAGAACGGGAAATGTCGCGAAGCACGTTGGTACAATTACACGCCAGTGCCATTCTCAGGCCGAAAAGAGGAGAAAGAGGCGGCAGAAGAACTTCTTGAGTTGTATCGCGGAGCTGTGAAGCGTCACCTCCTGAGCGACGTTCCTGTGGGAATCCTTCTTAGCGGCGGGATTGACTCGGGCTTGCTGCTGGCATTGATGAACGAACAAGGCGGGCCCTGGCCTACCTATACCATAGGTTACGGAGAGAGCTTCCACGACGACGAGCTAACCGATGCGGCGGAGACGGCAAAGATTTTGCGCGCCAAGCACGTAACAGTAAAGCTCGATAGGGCAGAGTTCGAACGCTGTCTTCCGAAAATCGTGGAGTGTTTGGAGGAGCCTGTCGCGGCCTCATCCATTGTTCCGATGTACTTCGTTTCACAGCGGGCGCGGCAGGACGTGAAAGTCGCGTTGGTCGGTCAGGGACCGGATGAATTGTTCGGCGGCTACAAACGGCATTTGGGTGTTCGTTATGGGGATTGGTGGCGCGGGCTGCCAGGCGTTATCCGTTCCTCTGTTAGCTTCGCTGTTGATCGATTGCCTCGTAACGAAACATTGAAACGCGGGGTCTCGTCCTTGGGAACGCTGGATAGAATGAAGCGCTATCAGGATGTTTTTTCTCTGGCGCCAGCGGATACCATAGACGGACTCTTTCGGGGCGACATACTTCCTAACCAAAACGGCCATGCCCTTGTTGACTATTGGCACGATCTGATTCCACAAATGGCGCACACGGATGAGCTGGGTGCCTTTCAGCTTCTTGAAATTCGTTCTTCGCTGCCTGATGAGCTTCTCATGTATGCCGATAAGTTATCGATGGCCCATAGCCTTGAGGTGCGTGTGCCTTATCTCGATCGAACGATCGTCGAATACGCGCAGCGACTCGGTGCAGGATTCAAGGTTCGCAATGGCAGTCGAAAGTGGTTGCACCGTCGAGTGTGCGAACGATATCTGCCATCTCGCATCTTGAAGCGAAAGAAGCGCGGTTTTGCTGTAAACGTAGTGGACGATTGGTTTCATTCATCACTAAATAGCGAGCTTCAGGAAGTGCTCCGTGATGAAAGCTCTCTTATGTTTGGTTTCCTCAATCCTAAAGCAGTGCGAAGCCTTCTTAAAAGTCACCAGTCCGGGCGCCAGGACAACCACAAGCTTCTATTTAGCTTGGTAATGGTCGAACAATGGTTGCGGCGGAGTTGGTCGCGTCAAGACTGGCGAATGTCTCCGGCATCGCAGGGAATCGGTGGGTTTGATTCGCATATTAGGCAAACGCAATGACTACCAGCGCTAAACTGGAAGAGATTCGCATCGCGGGTAAGACATTCCATGTCCCATCAGCTGAGGTCTGTGGCCGAACCGTTGTGGTAACCGGCAGATGGATCAGGACAGCAGAAATTAAAGATGAAGCGGTGATAGAAGGCACGGTCGTTGCAGATCCTGACACATTTATTGCGAAATTGAAGGAGAGTCAGTTACAAGCCGATGTCTTTACGTTTTCTCAAAGGCCGGCTCAGGTTTCAGCAAAACATGAGTATCACTGGGAATGGGACAACTGGGCTGCAATACCGACAGCTTGCTTTAAGGGTTGGTGGGAAAATCTGCCTCAAGTGTCGCGGAAGAATGTCAGGCGTTCTGCCAAACGTGGCGTCGTCGTAAAAGTTGTACCGTTTGATGAGGATCTTGTCAAAGGTGTCCATAGAATTTATAACAGCATACGTATACGAGACGGAAGACTCTTCTGGCATTTTGGAAAAAATTCGGACACAGTCAGGCAAGAGCTCGCTACTTATCTGGATCGAAGTGATTTTATCGGCGCGTATTTAGATGGGGAACTTATAGGTTTCCTGAAAATGGTTTACGTTGACGACTTGGCGACGATTTTTCACATCGTCTCGATGGACGAGCATTATGACAAGCGACCCCAAAACGCACTGATCGCTAAGGCAGCGGCGGTCTGCGAGCAAAAACGAATCTCGCATCTGATCTACGGAAGATTCATTTATGGCAACAAGCGCCGGAGCTCCCTCGTGGAATTCAAGCGTCGGAACGGTTTCCAGCAAGTTAACTTTCCAAGGTATTACATTCCGTTGACCCTGAGGGGCTATCTATTCGTCCGGCTACGCCTGTACAGAGGCTTTGGCGGGTTGCTTCCGGAGCCCATTCTTCAAGTAGCTCTAAGTTGCAGAGCCTGGTATTACAAGAGAATTTTAACGAACCTTACTTTCCAACACAACAAATTCGCCGGTGTAGCTCAACGTTAGAGCAGCTGATCTGTAATCAGCAGATGGAGTGTTCGATTCCTCCCGCCGGCTCCCATTTCGGACAAAATCGCGATAACCTATAAAAGGGTCCCATGTTGGGTTGCTTAATTGGTAGCCGTCTCTTAGCTAATGAAGGTAGCCCCCTGCAAAACTCGGGACATCTCGCATTTTCAGCGAGATTCGAAGAACCACTGAACTGACCACGCGTACGATTATGCTACGTATCTTACTCCTAGCTCCTGGTAGTAACCCGGACGGAATTACCGGCCCCCTGATTGGGTATTCTCATGCCGAGGCCCTGGCAAGGCTGCATGGCGTGACACTGGTCATTCGTCGGGAAAACGAGGAGGCTGTGCGGCGCAGACAGGCGCCGTTTCGCGCCATCGAGGTCGTTAGTCTTCCGTGGCTCGATCGCATTTATGAATGGTTTTTTCGTCGGATTTTTAAGAATGACTATCGTAGCCAGGTTTTGACAGCCTTTAACTATGTGTTTTGTCTGGCGTTTGAATGGTGCGCGTGGCGGCAGATGCGGACCCGAATCTCGGCTGGCGACTTCGATGTGGTCCTGCGCCTCCTGCCTATTTCGTCGGTTTTGCCGAGTCCCTTCGCTTTCTTCCTTCACCGGGGTTCCGTCCCGTTCGTGATCGGACCCATCAACGGTGGTTTGCCGTGGCCGGCGAGTTTCAGTCAGGCCGACAAACAGAAGGAGTGGATCTCTAACATAAGGAATTTTTACCGGTTCCTGCCTTTCGCCCGATCTACCTATCGTCATGCGACGGCCATCATCGCGGGCTCTTCGCAAACCTATGCCGAGTTCGCAACTTATCGCGAGAAGCTCTTCTTTGTTCCAGGCGAGAACGGCATTAACCCTTCACTTCATGCAAGTGGTTCACGTAGCTCGCCACTTAGCGATAAGCTTGAATTGATCTTCGTCGGTGGCCTTGTCCCATACAAGGCCTGTGACCTCGCCTTGCGGGCAGCTGCTTCGCTCCTGCGAACGGGAAGGGCGTCCTTCACGATTGTCGGCGATGGGCCCGAGCGGGCCAGTCTTGACCAACTAGCAAAATCGCTCGGCATTGAGAAAGATGTTGTGTTCTGTGGCATGCTGCCTCACGCTGAAGTCATGCGACGCTTGGGAGCAGCCGACGTGCTGGTCTTTCCATCGATTCACGAGTTTGGAGGCGCTGTGGTCTTCGAAGCTCTGGCAATGGGCGCCGTCCCCATAGTGGTCGACTACGGCGGACCCGGAGATATTATTGATTCCGAAGTGGGCTTTAAAGTACCTCTCACGAGTGAAGCTGACGTTGTGTTACAAATCGATGAGATCTTGGGGAAGCTCGCGCGCGATCCAGATATTCTCGAGCGGTTGCGGCAACAAGGTATGCGCTACGCTCGAAAACGATTAAGTTGGAACGCTAAGGCGCGGCTTATGAGTCAGATCTTGATGTGGACGGTAGGACAAGGCCCGAAGCCGGATCTTCGGCCGTCTTGCCCCAGAGTGCTGTGTTCGCAAAATAGTTAGCCGGTTTTAAAAAGGAAAGCTCGTTTATGGCGCGTGCATGGGATCCTAAAAAATTCGACGCCGTGTATTCAGAGGTCGTTTGTAATCACTTCGGCCTTTCGGCGCCACCTGATTATTGTTCTCGCTACCGCTCCCGTTACAAAACACTAATGAAGCGGTTTTGTGATTTAGCATCCCCAAGCCCCATGGATGTACTGGACATCGGCGGAGGACAGCTGGCTCTGTTATGTAAGAAACTCTGGAATGATCGAGCCTGTGTAGCTGATCTTCTTCCGCCACTCTTTGCCTATTTGGAAACCCAGGGTGTCGAAACGGTTCAATGGAATCTATGTAAGCCTCTACAGCCACTTGTAGCGCGATTTGACATTATCTTTTTCTCCGAAGTAATCGAGCATCTGCCCTTGCCTGGTCATATTGCCTTGGAAAAATTGAGGCGAGCACTTAAACCGAATGGTATAGTGATTTGCTCGACTCCCAACTTCTATCGGTTACGCAACCTCGTCTACCTTGCTCTGGGCCTGCGCATTCACGATTATTTTCACATGCCGGAAGATAGAGATTTGGGGCACGTAATTGAATACAGCCGTGATCACCTCCAGTGGCAATTTAAGAAAGCTGGATTCAAGGATTGCCGTGTAGAGTATTGTCAAATGCACCACTGTCCAACGAATCCAGTCTTCCGACTTATATCCTGGATTGGATATCCGCTATTCTTGATCCCGCGTTTTCGCGATAACTTGTTAGCAATTGCCTATGCTGGGTGAAACGGGTATCGCTTCCGGTCACAGGAGCTGCTGAACCTGACTACCGACGAACCTGAAGACTGTGTCCTGTCCCAAGATCTTCTGCCGCTCGAATCGTTAAAGCGTGTTTTGATAGCTGAGGTAACGTGATCAGTGATCCGAGAATCATCGCCAAGGGTGACTTGGTGAAGCCAAATACGGTCCGAAAGTGGTGTGTCGATTCCTCTCAACGGCAATTTTTTCCATTTAACTTCGTATGCCTGGCATCGTTGGAATAATAAGTCAGAGGCCATCAGAGCAGTATGATGCTCTGGTGAAGTCCATGGCTAAATGCCTAATACATGAGCCGTTTTATACGGAGGGTACCTATACCAACGAGAAGCTCGGCCTCTGGGGCGGATGGGCTTGTCACAAGGGAGCATTTGATGATTGCCTTCCTATCTGGAATGAAAAGAAAGATATCTGCCTTCTCTTTTCTGGCGAAGATTTTCCCGATCAGGCTGATGTCGACGCGCTAAGGTGTAGTCATGAATTTGGTTTAGACGACGCAAGTTATCTCGTTCGCCTGTACGAGACAAAGGGTTGCGAGTTTCTCGAAAAGCTCAACGGCTGGTTCAGCGGCGTGTTACTGGACTTTCGTGAGCAGAAACTCGTTCTGTTTAACGACCGATATGGCGTAAATCGAATTTATTATCACGAAGACGCGCGTGGATTTTATTTTGCTTCTGAAGCGAAGGCTCTTCTGAAAATCCTGCCCGGCACTCGGCAACTTGATCTGCGTAGTTTGGGCGAGGTTCTCTGTTGCGAGGCCGTTCTACAAAACAGGAGCCTTTTCTCCGGGATCTCGCTGCTTCCGCCAGGTTCAGCGTGGGTGTTTTCCCAGGGAGAACCAGTAAAGAAGAAGACTTACTTCAATCAGCAAGCCTGGGAAAATCAGCCGGAGCTAAGTGAATCTGATTTCTATGAGCGGTTGAAAGAAACCTGGGCACGGGTCCTTCCCAGGTATTTCTCTGGGAAACAGTCCACTGGCTTATCTTTAACCGGAGGTGTCGATAGCCGGATGATCCTGGCCTGGGCGTCTCGTCCTCCCGGCACACTCCCATGCTATACGTGGGGTGGCACATACCGTGATTGCGCGGATGTCAAGATTGCGCGTCACACGGCGAAACTTTGCCAACAACCTCACAACACAATTCTGGTGGGCGGCGAGTTTCTGTCGCAGTTTCACGACCTGGCCGAAAGAGCAGTTTATATTAGCGACGGCACCATGGACGTAACTGGGTCGGTCGACCTTTACGTTCAAAGACTTGCACGACAGATCGCCCCAGTCCGGGTAAGTGGTGTCTGTGGCGGCGAAATCTTGAGGCGGCTTGTAATGTTTAAACCCGATCCTCCTCAACAAGGCGTCTTCGATCCGCAGTTGAATTGCTCCTTTCAGGACGCTGCTGCGACCTACGCCGATGAGATCCAAGGCCACAGGCTTTCCTTCACTTCCTTCAAGCAAGCCCCATGGTACATGGCAAGTAAATTTACCGTGGAACGCTCGCAGATCACATATCGAACGCCTTACTTTGATAACGATCTGGTTGCTCTCGCCTATCAAACGCCGGCGAAGTTACTAAACAATGAGCCAGCACTTCGGCTCATTGCTGATGGCAATCCAGTATTAGGGAAGATTGGAACGGACCGTGCTCTCGCTTTTGGTTCAGGTTCCGCTGTTAACCGGATGCTACACTGGTACCAAGAGTTCACCTTTAAGGCAGAATATGCCTATGATTATCGCATGCCCCAATGGTTTGCCAGGCTTGACCATGCCTTTGCACCACTTCATCTCGAACGGTTGTTCATCGGCAGGCACAAATTCCATCACTTTCGCATCTGGTATCGAGATCAACTCTCGGAATGGCTGAAGGAAACGCTTCTCGATCCGGCCGCGCGCAGCAGGCCGTACCTTCGCCCGAACTGTTTGGAGGGCATGCTCAAAGCTCATATCAGGGGCGATCGAAACTACGCATTTGAGATTCACAAGATTTTGACGCTCGAATTCATCCAGAAGAAACTGATCGACCTGAAGTAGCGTAGCTCGGTCCGGTTGTTGCCCAGAGCCTCCAGTCCGTGGCCGCTTTTGCAGGACTGCCGGTGGATCGATGTAAGCCAAGCCACGAACCGTCTCACCCCACACTCCAATGCCAGCAACACTATTAGAATCGAAAAAAAGTATGGCCAAACAGGACAGTTTTTTACGCAGGTGTGCGCCAACTTTTCTAGGGATCGGTTCCATGCGGTGCGGCTCGACCTGGCTCTACGAAGTATTGAAATGCCATCCAGACATACGCGTAAGCGATCGTAAGGAGATGCACTTCTTCTTTATGCGTGAGATGTTACAGCACGATTTGGACTGGTACAACGCACACTTTGAACCGGAGAATGGAGGTGAGCCGAAGCCAGTCCGTGGCGAGATTTCACCTGTATATGCTCGCCTCAAAGCGTGGCAGGTTAATCGAATAGCGAAGTTGCTGCCGGATCTGCGAATTATTTTAACGTTACGACACCCTATTGAAAGGGCATGGTCCCAAGCGCTTTTGGACCTGGGGTACTTGAATGGGGGAGACGTGCGTAGAATTCGTTCAATTCAATTTGTGCGCCAAGTCGAGCGTGCTCGCACCAGACTATCGTCGGATTACTGCCGTGCGATCCAAATTTGGTCCAAGGCGTTTGGACGAAATGCACTTCTCATCGAGCTATTCGATCAGCTTCAGAACAATCCTCAAGCATACGTCGACCGCATCCTCCAGCATGTTGGCGCCACAACGCCGTGGGTGCTTCCTGAGAAATTTATGAAAACAAAGGTGCACGCAACCAACAGCCTTGTTGGGTTCAAGCGTGAGATTCCCGAGGTAGTTGAATGGTACATTGCGGATCGACTGTTGGAGCCAACCGAACGCTTGAATCAGCTCCTGGAGGGCCGGGTTTCGAACTGGGTCGACGAGATGCGTACAATCCGAGGTAAGGTACGCCTGAGCTGGCGTATTCTAAAGGCACTAAATCTTGCCCTGCTCTCGGTCCCGGAAAGATTGAGTTATGAGGTTTACCATGCGGCTCTTGATGCGAGACTTTGGCGACGTTGGCAGCACTTCCAACGATCGTACGTCTCCGATTATGACCATGCAGGGGCAAACTGAGCGGCCCCGCGGTCAACTGAAATCGGGGCTTAGTCATATGAACACACTTATTGTCAAACTTGGCGCGACAGGGGATGTCGTTAGGACGACGTCTTTACTTAGCCAGTTAAACGGGCAGATCACATGGATCACGGCACCGCGAAACCTTGTGCTACTGGATGGTCTGAGAAGTAACCTGCGTTGTTTCTCGTGGGAAGAACGGACCATAGCGCTGGATCGCCGTTACGACCTTGCGATAAATTTGGAAGATACTATTGATGTTGCGCAGTTTCTCAGAGCAGTTGAGTACCGTGAAATTTTCGGCGCTTACCTCGGTTCCAATGACTCAGTGATGTACACGCAGAGTTCGAAGCGATGGTTTGATTTAAGTCTGATTAGCTCCTATGGCCGGCAGAAGGCTGATGGACTCAAGCTGCTTAACCGGCAGACATATCAGGAGCTGATCTTCGGTGGCCTCGGGTGGCGTTTTACTGGTGAGCCGTACATGCTTCCGGGACCGATCGAGACTGGGTTATCCGGAGATGTTGCAATAGCAGCCGACGCTGGCCCGATCTGGCCGATGAAGAGATGGGCTTACTACAAGGAACTGAAGCAACAGCTCGAAGATAATGGCTTGATCGTTAATGTCCTACCCAAAAGGCCATCCCTGCTCGAGCACCTGTCCGATGTCCGCAACCATCAGTGCCTTGTTGGCGGCGATAGCCTGCCAATGCATTTCGCGCTTGGCTCGGGTACGCGATGCGTGACTCTTTTTACGTGCACGAGTCCGTGGGAGATTCATGACTATGGTATTCAGAAGAAGGTCATTTCGCCACTTCTTGAGGAATTCTTTTATAAGCGCGGCTATGACGAGCGCGCGACAACGGCCATAACCGTCGATCAAGTGTTAGATGCGGTGATCGCCCAGTTAGAGGCGACAGAACCAGCCGCCAGCTGATCGCATTACTGTCAAATGACGCAGCTAGCGCAAGAGAAGACTGATGCCAGCCGCCCGATGTCACAGGGCAGTGGTCATAGATCAGAGGTCGAAAATCGGAAGACACTGGTCAGTGATCGCTCTTCCGTCATCGGACCTCCAACTCTCAGTGTCGCCTTACTCACCGGCGGCGGGGACAAGCCTTATGCTCTTGGCATGGCAGCCGCACTTACCTCAGAAGGAATATCGGTTGATTTTATCGGTAGTGATGACCTGAATGTGCCCGAGGTGGTCACTAATCCGCGCGTAAATTTTCTGAACTTGCGAGAGGACCAACGTTCAGAAGCAAGTGCGATGGCGAAGTTGCGCAGGGTATCAAAGTATTACCTCCGGCTTTTTGGTTATGCGGCGACGGCGCAACCAAAGCTGTTCCACCTGCTCTGGAACAATAAATTCGAGCTCTTCGACCGCACGCTATTGATGCTCTACTACAAATTGCTGGGCAAACGCGTCGTGTTCACAGCCCACAACGTGAATGCAGGTAAAAGGGATCAGAACGATTCGCGGCTGAATCGAATTTCACTAAAGATTCAATATGGCTTAACTGACCACATTTTTGTACACACCGCAAAAATGAAGAGAGAACTCGAATTCGACTTTGGTATTCAGAAAGAGAAAGTGAGTGTCATCCCATTCGGAATCAATAACACAGTTCCGAATACCGGTCTCTCCTGTGCAGAAGCAAGGCGGCAACTCGGGCTGAACACGAACGACAAAACACTGCTCTTTTTCGGAAATATTGCCCCGTACAAAGGACTGGAATACCTCATTGCTGCCTTTTCTGAACTCCTAAAGGAAGATCGAAGCTATCGCCTGATGATTGTGGGTAATCCAAAACAGTCTAGGCATTACTGGAGAGCGATCCAGCAAACAATAGCGAGTGCTAGGTTGAGTGATCGAATCATTGAGAAGATTGAATATATTCCGGATGCGCAGACGGAGTTTTATTTCAAAGCGGCCGACATTTTGATTTTGCCCTATGCACACGTATTTCAGAGTGGCGTGCTAATCCTGGGCTATAGCTTTGGATTACCGGCCATCGCAGCCGATGTGGGGACCTTGAAAGACGAAATCGTTGAAGGTCAAACCGGTTTTGTGTTCAAGCCGCAGGACTCGTCCGACCTGGCCAACAAGATCGACGAATACTTCAAGAGCGACTTATTTCGTAACTTGGAAACCCGGCGGCTTGAGATTAAGAAGCACGCGAACGAGCGATACTCATGGGATAAAGTGGCCGCGACAATGACAAAGGTTTACTCAGATCTGCTATACAGCACAAAGGTCCAGAGGCTAGGTGACGTTTAATGAAACCTTTAGTTTCAATCTTGATCCCGGCATATAACGCTGGGCCGTGGATCGGTGACACAATCAAGTCAGCGCTTAATCAGACATGGCCAAGGAAAGAGATCATCGTCGTTGATGATGGGTCTCGCGATGAGACGGTTGCAATCGCGCGACAATTCACCTCCAACGACGTCACTGTCATTTCGCAGGAAAATCAGGGTGCATCAGCGGCGAGAAACAAAGCGCTTCAGCTTTGCCAGGGAGATTATATCCAGTGGCTGGACGCCGATGACCTTCTCGCGCCAGACAAAATTCAAAGGCAGATGGCAGTTACGAAGGACTCTGAAAGTAAACTCAGGCTGATCTCTTGTGAATGGGGATACTTCATGTATCGGCCAAAAAAGGCAAAATTTGTTCCAAGTTCTCTGTGGTCCGATCTCTCACCATTGGAATGGTTGTTGAGAAAATGGGAGGAAAATCTCCATATGCAGACAGCAACCTGGCTGGTCAGCCGGGAATTGACCAGCGCCGCCGGTCCCTGGGACACACGGCTACTAGTGGATAATGATGGGGAGTACTTCTTTCGCATCGTCGGGTCGAGTGACGGTGTTCAGTTTGTACCAGGCGCCAGAGTGTTCTATCGCGCCTGCCCGAATTCCGTGAGCTATATCGGCCGATCTGACAAGAAAATAGAAGCGAAGCTACTGGGGGCGAAACTACAGATTGGATATCTTCGTGCAATGGAAGACAGCGACCGCGTCCGTGCGGCCTGTGTGAAGTATTTGCAGACGTGGCTGCGCAATTTCTATCCTAATCGCCCCGACCTGATGCAGGAAGCGCAAGAACTTGCCAACAGCTTGGGAGGTCGGCTGTCTCCTCCCAAGGCGTCGTGGAAGTATGCCTGGATTGAAAGGCTTTTCGGATTTGCAGCTGCGAAACGTACACAGGTGTGCTACAATCAGTGTAAGTCTTCCGTGCTAAGAACCTGGGACAAGATGATGTACTCTTTCGAAGGCAACGGTAGCTTGCCCAGCTAAGGAAACGAGCCTGCGTCTCTGTGACTCATATAGCCCGAAAACCAGGGCAGTGCAGCGGCCAAGATCACAAATAAGATTGAGCAACGCTCCTAATTTCTAGCGAGCATCCGTTTATAATCATGGCAGACGACTCAGGCATAACCGTTCTGATTGCTACCTACAACAGGGCTGCAGTGTTGAGTGAAACATTGGAAGCGCTCACACACGTTGATCGGACTGGAGTTGATTGTAATATTATAATCATTGATAACAATTCAACTGACGCCACTGCCGAAGTAGTGAAAGAATATGGGACGAAATTGCCGGTTTCCTACTTGAGGGAGACGCGTCCAGGAAAGAACTGTGCGCTTAACAAGGCGTTACGAGAATGTGAGCTGAAAGACATCGTGGTCTTTACAGACGATGATGTGACGCCAACTCAAAATTGGCTGCAAGAGATCGCCTCCTCTGCAAAGAAAAGGCCCGAAATCGCGGTCTTCGGTGGCAAGGTAGAAGTAGTATGGCCGGATAACAAGCAGCCTGAATGGGCGAAGCCAGAATGGATCATGGCTTTCGGCTTCCCGCGTCATCATTATGCTGAAGGAGAGGCTTTCTACAAAACGCCGGATTGCCCGTTCGGGCCGAACTACTGGGTCCGGAAAACTGTCTTTGGGAAAGTGCCGTTTTTCGACGAAACACTTGGTCCAAGGCCTAAAAATCGCATCCAAGGAGACGAAACGTCGTTTGTAATGAATCTGCGAGAGCATGGTTTCGAGATACTTTATTATCCCGGCGCAGAGGTTTACCACAGGATTCTCCACGAAGGATGCACCATACCATGGCTAAGACGTCGCGCTTACACACATGGCCGGGGACAGGTGAGATTACATGGATTGCATCGGCGCAATATTTATCGTAAGAATAAGATTGCGTGGGGCATGGTTCTGGTATTGGACGAGCTCTATACGACGCTGCGTTTCTTGGCTGGTTTTGCCATTACAGACTCAAATAGCAATTGCGAAGCTACGGTTGACGCCATGATGAGATTTGGCCAGATCCACGAGACCGTAAACCAGGTTTTCAAACGCTTTGTGGCTAGGAACGGTTCGACTGAGCATTGAGGAATATTCGGACGTGCTAAGTCAGCGGGGTGACTCCAGTTAGAATGGAGATCTTGAAGACTTGCCGGCAGCTAAACAGCGCTTCTAGTTTCTAGCACGCCTCCGTTTTTGTAATCATGGCAGAGAACACGCTGGGTATAACGGTTCTGATCGCTACCTTCAACAGAGCCGCAGTATTGAGTGGAACGTTGCAGGCTCTCACCCGCGTCGAACGGACTGGAATTGATTGCAGCATCGTGATCATTGACAACAATTCCAGCGACAACACAGCTGAAGTAGTGAAGGAATTCGAGACGCGCCTCCCCATTTCTTACTTGAGGGAGCCCTCTCCAGGAAAGAGCTGCGCGCTTAACAAGGCTTTACGAGAATGCACGCTGAAAGAGATTGTTGTCTTTACAGATGACGATGTAACGCCTGCTCAGAATTGGTTTCAAGAAATCTTCGCCTCGGTAAAGAAGTGGCCGGGCATTGCCGCCTTTGGTGGCAAAATAGAACTAATGTGGCCGGACAATAAGCAGCCGGATTGGGCGGTTCGAGATTGGTTGGTAGGTTTCGCCTTCCCGCGTCACCATTATTCTGAAGCAGAAGCTTTTTACGAACCACGGAATACCCCTTTGGGGCCGAATTTCTGGGTTCGAAAAATTGTCTTTCAGAAGGTGCCGTTTTTCGACGAGACAATTGGTGCAAGGGCTACAAATGAAATCGTGGGAGAGGAAGCGACTTTTCTAATAAATCTGCAAGAACACGGTTTCCAGATACTTTACTATCCTCAGGCAGTGGTTTATCATCGGAACCTCCCTGAAGCATTCACATTACAATGGCTAAAGCATCGCGCTTACACGTGGGGCCGAGGGCGCGTAAGGTTGTATGGATGGCATCGTCTCGACCTTTATCATAAGAACAAGGTTTTGTGGTGCATGGTTCTTGTAGCGGAAGAGTTCTATAATGTGCTGCGTTTGTTTGCTGGTATTATTCTGAGGGACCCAACGCGAAATTGCGAACGTGCCGTTAGCGCCATGATCACGTTTGGCGAGCTTCATGAGACTGCAAACCAAGTTTTCAAGCACTTCAAGCCGAAGCGGCGAGAAAAACCTGAGTGGTCGCGACAGACGCCGGCACAGACTTATTCCACTCTCGACAGTATTGAGAGGGACCCGTATGAAAAAGTTGATTAAATCGCTGATCCCACAGCGCGTGCGGGCATGGCTCGGGACCTCAATCGATTATCGTCGGCTCTCATACTCTCAAGAAGGCGAAGACCTGATCCTAGCTTCCCTCTTTGATCTACAATTCTCCAAAACGCCGGGGTTTTATGTCGATGTCGGCGCCCATCATCCCAAGCTATTGTCCAACACATTCGTTTTCTATATGAATGGATGGAGTGGAATAAATATTGATGCAGCGCCGGGAAGCATGCTTGCGTTCCAGCACGAGCGCCCGCGCGATATTAACATTGAAGCTGCAGTAGGCGAAGCTGGTAAAGCACTGACTTTTTATGAATTCAACCAGCCGGCGTTGAATAGTTTCTGCCGTGATCGTATCCCCACAGGCTATTTTGGTTGGACGATCGTTCGCGAACGTCAGCTTACGACAGCAACTTTGGCGCATTTGCTCGAGCAGCATTTGCCGCCCGGTAGACTAATAGATTTCATGACCGTGGATGTTGAGGGTTTTGATCTTCGGGTTCTCAAATCCAATGACTGGGCGAGGTTCAGACCCGCAGTGGTTCTCGTTGAAGATGACGAGGCGATTCAGTCCAATCGATTTTGGGATTCAAGTATTTGTAGGTATATGTCGCAGCAAGGTTACAACTACTGCTGTAATACTCTGCTTACTACGTTCTTCGTGGACCAAGAGCAAGTTGAAAGTACGCTACGAGGGACTCGCGTTAGACCCAGGTCAAGCTGATAGGCCAAACGCTAGTTAGCACTGTGGGTTCGACTAAACTCCGAGGCTTATGAATTAACGGAAGATGATTAACGACAGTTTCAACGTGGCTAAATCTCAGGTTAGTTTCCTTAAGGGGAGTCAGTCAGAACGGACCGAACAACGTCGGCCGACTGAAGCAACCGCTCCAAACGAGAAACATCTTAGCACTGGTCATCTTTTGGATAATCTCAAAGGCCGAACGATCTCCAGCGGGCTTATCACAATCGCTGCACAGGGTATTAAATTCGCCTTAAATCTTGCGTCGATTATGGTGCTGGCACGGCTGCTTACGCCCAGGGATTTCGGGTTGTACGCCATGGTCACAACCATAATGGGATACGTGGTGACCTTCAAAGATGCAGGTCTTTCCACGGCGACGGTTCAAAGGGAGGGTATCACGCACGCGCAAGTCTCGAATTTGTTTTGGATAAACGTTGCCTTGAGCGGTGCGCTCAGTTTGCTTCTCGCCGCCGGCTCCCCGCTGGTGGCATGGTTTTACCGGGAGCCGCGGCTTGTTCCCATTACGTTGATCCTATCCAGCACCTTCTTCTTGAGTGGCTTGACGATCCAGCACACGGCTTTGTTGAATCGACAGATGCGATTTACGGCGCTGGCGTTTATCCAGATAGCTTCGATGTTAACTGGCGTAATCATCGGCATTGGCATGGCTTGGCTGGGATACCGGTACTGGGCCTTGGTTTTTTCAAATGTTGTCACGATTGCGGTTACTGTCCCGCTGACTTGGTGCGCGATTCCGTGGCGGCCGCAACTACCATCGCGTGGCACTGGGACTAAGTCTCTCGTACGCTTTGGAACCAGCATGGCGGGCGGTGGTTACATTTACGCCCTGGCAAAAGGAACTGATAGCATGTTGGTCGGGCGCTTTTACGGCGCCGATTCGATTGGTCTCTATTCAAGAGCAGCCGCATTGCTGAATCGCCCATTGGAACAGTTTCTCTATCCTATCAGTTCGGTGTTCATACCAGCTCTGTCCCGAGTGCAAACGCAGCCAGAGCGCTATCGTCGTACCTTCCTGCAAGTGTACGAGAGCATGGCGCTGGTAAGCTTTCTCTTTACTGGGTTATTGTTTGCGCTTTCTCGTCCTTTAACCCTCGTTGTGCTCGGACCAAAGTGGGAGAAGGCAGCCATTATTTTTGCCGCGTTCGCTTTGGCAGCGCAGTCCGCTCCGGTTGCAAGAGCTGCCGCCTGGTTGTTCATCAGTCAAGGCCGCGCAGGAAGAGATTGGTTACTTGTCAACTTGCTGGGTGCGGGTCTCACGGTCGCTTCTTTCGTGGTTGGTCTGCCATTCGGACCGGCCGGACTCGCGATCGCCTATTCCACCGTTAGCCTTTTCATCGGGATGCCAATTCTTTATTATTTTGCGGGACGGGAGGGCCCGGTAACCACGGCCGACCTATGGAGCGGGTTTTTCCGTTATGTTCCGCTTTGGATAGTCGTTTGCGGCGTAACATGGCTAGTGCGACTCCTTCTTGTGAATTCCCCGCCACTAGTGCAATTAGTCGTCTGCGCTCCCTTTGGCCTTCTCGCCGGAACGATCTTGATTTGGATGGTGGGCCCGATGCGGCGGACGGCACTCGGACTCACTAACATTCTTCAAGAATTAATATCTCGTAAAATTTTGTCTAAGGGAAGATAGGATCGCATCCGGCCGTTTTGCATGGCCGCTTGGCGACGTTACACGTATCCACACCCTCGGATTATCGCTATTTCGCAGGGTAACATTTCCACTGCCTTCCCAAGCCGGTCTTAGCACAAAGAATTCGTCATGGCTCCTCCGATTTCAGTCGTGATTCCCTGTTACAATCGAGGGACGCTCTTTAAACGCGCGATCGACAGCGCGCTGGCGCAAACCGCTCGTCCTAGCGAGTCATTGTCGGTAGGAGTGCATGGCACTTGCTGATGTCAGGCGTGGCAGATTTACGTTTTGCACTTTCACCCGTCGCCAGACGTGTGGAAGCAAACCGTCCGGTAATCCTTCCAGAGTATGAATAATAAAGAATTGGTTAGCCGACCAGCGCTTTTGCTTGAGCGGCTCCGAGCCCGCCCGCTTGAGTATAGGGGCGTAAAGCTTTTTGGAATTTTGGTACGGAAAGAACGTTGGGGACTATCCTGGCGAGGATGGTTGATTATTTTGACGGGAATCGTTGTGACTTTCTATCTATTTTTGTTTCGTGTTTATCCGTTTTTGGCTGTAACGCACCGTGTGAACACTAATGTCCTGGTAGTCGAAGGCTGGGTGCACGAATACGCGATCCGCGCGGCGATAAAGGAATTCCAAGGTAACCACTACCGACGCGTTTTTACGACGGGCGGACCGGCAGTGGGTCTTGGAGGCTACATCAACGATTACCACACCTCGGCCAGCGTGGGCGCGGATCTTTTGAAAAAATGGGGCCTTCCAGGTGAGCGCCTCCAGATGGTCCCTTCCCGCGTCATGGACCGCGACAGGACCTACGGGTCGGCCGTTGCGCTGCGAGACTGGTTTCGAGAGCATGACATGGCTGTGTCTAGCATCGATGTTGTCACCGAAGATATACATGCTCGCCGCACGCGCCTACTCTTTCAGGAAGCCTTGGGGAAGAATATCAACGTAGGTATTATCGCCGTGCCCAACCCGGATTATGATGCGCGCCGTTGGTGGCGTTACAGCGAAGGTGTTCGACAAGTCCTAGCCGAGAGCATTGCTTACATCTATGCAAGGTTCTTCTTTTATCCGTCGGTATCATCACCAAATAAACAGGCGCGGCAAACTACGCCGGCATCTCTTTAACACCGAATGATGAAAATAGCGGTTGTCGGCCCCGGCTACGCAGGGCTATCGCTGTCGCTTCAATTTGCTCGCTCGGGTGTGAGTGTGTTGGCATCAGATGTTGATGTTCAGAAAGTTCAGCTTCTCAATCACGGGAAGAGTTATATGAAGCATATTGAGCCATCAGTCAGTGCCGAGCTAGTCAGCTCCGGCAAATTCTCCGCCTCCGCGGACTTCAACCGGATCCCGGATCAAAGCGGTGGAGGCGGTGATCATTTGTGTGCCAACACCGCTACCAAGAATCGAGAGCCCGATATTTCTTTCGTGATCAGGACAGGCCACATGGTCGCCCCGCCCCTGGCAAAATGGACATTGGTTGTGCTTGAATCGACCACTTACCCTGGACAACAGATGAGGATTTTGGGGGGCGTACATGAAAATCTGGAGGAGCGTCGGAGCCAGTTTCGCGAATTTGGACAACCGCCGGCGGAAATTCTGGATGGGCTCTGTCGACGGGTGCTTGCAAAATAAATTGCTAAAACAGAAAAATTTTACTTGCCATGAGAATTAAGGTTGATAGAAATCACGGCGGCGGCGAATCGCTAGGATCGGTAAGCCGCAGTTATGTCGGGAAGAATTCTTCGGTTTGTACTTATTTTGAGCGGGTTGTTCGCCCTGCGCTGCGGAGCTGCCGTTTACCATTCCAACGGAACAGCGGCAAACATACAGCAGATTCACGACACACAGGCTGTGGACGGTGATACGATCACGCTTCCTGCGGGAACGTTTAGCTGGACTTCGAGTCCAGGGATCACGAAGGGCATAACATTGCAAGGCGCCACGACCGTTACGGGCGCTGGGGGACCGAATCCCACGGTGAACGATGCCACCATCGTCAAGGATGATGTGTCCAGAAACAGCACTATTCTCAGCGTCACGATTAGCGGGAACCGCGTATTTCGGCTTACCGGGATCACTTTTGCGCCCGGGGCCAGCCAGGTAAACGGCAGCACCGATGGCGCGTTTCATTTCTCGAGCCCTGATTTAACTGCCCGCGTCCGGATTGATCATTGCCATTTTGCTTCCCTTCACCAGGCAAAGCTCATCCGCAACAGCAAGGTCTATGGCGTGGCGGATCACAACGCAATCGAGGTTACAGGAAATAGTTTTCCCTTTAATAACGAAGGCGCGATCGCCGGGAGCGGCGAGAATGGCAACGCGGCGTGGGCCGATTATCCATGGTTCGGAACTGGCAAGTTCTTCTTCATCGAGGACAACACGCTCGTTCGGCAAAACACGATGGCAAACAGCCTCGTTGACTCATTCTATGGAGGGCGTTGGGTCGCTCGCCACAACTACATGGTGAACAT
>QHOS01000058.1 GCA_003219415.1 Verrucomicrobiota bacterium
GCTCAGATCGAAGCCGATTTGGGCGAGATCGATATCTGGATCAACAACGCGATGGCTTCGGTCTTTTCGCCAGTCAAGGAGATGACGCCCGAGGAATTTCGGCGCGTGACTGAAGTGACTTATCTGGGTTGTGTTTATGGGACGCTCGCCGCGTTGAAACGGATGTTGCCCCGCAATCGCGGGGTGATTGTCCAAATCGGCAGCGCGCTGGCGTATCGGGGTATTCCGTTGCAAGCGGCCTATTGCGCGGCCAAGCATGCGATCCAGGGCTTTTGCGATTCGCTGCGATGCGAGCTACTCCATGACAAGAGCAATGTGCGCCTGACGATGGTGCAATTGCCCGCTTTAAACACGCCGCAATTCGGTTGGGTAAAAAGCCGTCTCCCACGCCGGGCGCAACCGGTGCCGCCAATCTTTCAACCAGAAGTCGCAGCGGAAGCAATTTTTTTCGCAGCCCATCATCCGCGGCGTGAATTCTACGTAGGCGCGCCATCGGTCGCCGTGATCGTGGGAAACAAATTTGCTCCGGGTCTTCTCGATCGTTACCTGGCGAATACTGCATATGATTCGCAGCAGTATGACGGACCTGAAGATCCGAATCGCGCGCACAACTTATGGCAGCCGGTGCTCGGCGATCACGGCGCGCACGGGGCTTTCGACACGCGCGCGAAAGACTGCAGTCCGCAATTATGGACGAGCGAACATCGCACTTGGGTTGCGATTGGTGTGGTGGCGCTCGCTATTTCAGGCATTATCGCCCTTTTCAAAAACAGTGATGGGCGCCGTTGACGCTAATCATTATTTTCCTCGGTGTGAAATCGATTCGACGGTTTGACGTTTCGGGTGGTGGCAGCAATAGGGGCTTGAGTTTTTGGTACACGTCGCGCAGGGCAGCATTCCCAGTTGTAACTCCGTAAAGCAACGCCGGATCGGAGTCGAGCAGGGACGGGCGCGTTACGAATTACATAAATCTTGGGCGGCGCAAAGGCTCTTGAGTCATCGGATTCCCAGATTATCCAGCCTTGATAAAGCTGATGTCACCGCTGCGTTCGATACGCGCAATCTTAATCTTTGATAGATCTTCGGTTGCAGCGTCGAGCCGCATGTCTTCTTCGAGATCGTGTTCAGAAATGTGATTTAGACGCATATTCTTTCGTTGCAGCCTACCGTTCTGAACAAGTACTGCCGGCTTTCCTTTAATCAAAATTCCAAAACCATGGGAATAATATGCGGCGAGGCCGAGAAGCCGATGAAGTAACACAAGGATGAACCCAATGCCCAGGGTTGGGAAAAAAGGGGCTGAGCCATTAATGGCACGCGCCAAAACTGAAGCGATGATGACGATTAGGGCGGCATCGAAAGCTGTCTTTTCCGCAAGGGACCGTTTGCTGCTAAGTCGAACCATCACAAGGGTTACGATGAAGACAATTACTCCGCGCAGTGAAACCTGGAGGAATGTTAGCTCTTTTGGTTCGACTCCGAGACCAAGTAACGCTCCGATAGATTGTGAGAATGTATTCATATAACGTTTTATCGCCGAGCGAAACTAGGACGCGTGTATCAACTTCAGAGGACAAAAGTAGGTCCAAGCCACGCACGAAGCGCGTTGTTATATCCGGAAACTTAACCCGGAGGCAATCCATGGCACGAGGAAGCAAGAAAAAATACACATCGAAGTAAAAACGAAAGGCATCGAAGATTGAGAGAGGCTATAAGAAACGCGGAGTAAGCAGCAAAGAAGCGGAACGCCGAGCATGGGCGACCGTGAATAAGTCGGACAAGGGCGGTCGTAAAAAAGGCGGAGGAGGTCGCGGGAAAAAGCGAAGCAAGTCGAGTTCGCGCAAAGGCGGAAGAAAAGGCGGCCGAAGATAAGGCAGTGCCAGTAGTCTCACAAAAGGACATCGCGGCAGCGCCGCCCGAACACTCATCCTTATTTCGAGCTGCCTCGTTTCCTTCGTGCAGCCTTAGCGCCTTCTTTGCCGAGAGCAGTGCGGGTCTTTTTGGGTAGGTGCGCCACTGTTCTCTTCCGGCGCGCAGTTCTAGCCGCCTTCTTGATATTCCGCCTCGCGGCGGCTCGTTGTTTTCCAGTTGTCATATTTTTTCACAGTACGATTTCCAGTCCGCGCAACGCGGGGTTGGTTAGCACTTGTTAGCCATTTACTACAGTACCGCCGTTTGGATGCAGAATCTGCCCCGTCATGTAGGAGGAGTCGTCAGATGCGAGGAACACGTAGCTCGGCGCGATTTCCTCCGGCTGACCAGGTCGGCCAAGCGGGACGTCTGAGCCAAACGTCTCGACATCTTTTGAAGGAAACGTTGAAGGAATAAGGGGTGTCCAGATGGGACCTGGCGCGACACCATTTACACGGATAGCTTTGTCAACCAGGGCTTGCGAGAGAGAGCGCGTGAACGTTGTAATAGCACCTTTGGTCGAAGAATAATCAAGTAGTTGGGGATTGCCTTTGTAGGCGGTTACCGAAGTCGTATTGATAATTGCGGCGCCTTTTTTCAAATACTTCAGCGCCGCTTTCGTCATGAAAAAGAACGAAAAGATGTTCGTGCGAAACGTACGTTCGAGCTGTTTTTCAGTAATTTTTTCAATTGACTCCTGCAGATGCTGTTCAGCCGCGTTGTTTACCAGGATGTCGATCCTGGCGAACTCCTTGATGGTTTTCGCGATGGCCTTTCGACAGAACTCTTCCTGGCCGACGTCGCCTGCAATCAACAGGCATTTGCGGCCGTGTTCTTCCACCAGGCGTTTTGTTTCGTTCGCATCCTTTTCTTCTTCGAGATAGACCACTGCAACATCTGCGCCTTCTTTCGCGAAAGCTATGGCAACGGCCCGGCCTATCCCGCTGTCGCCGCCGGTGATGATCGCTACCTTATTCCGCAGTTTTTCACTGGCGCGATACGTTTCATCCTGAGTCTTCGGTCGGGGCCGCATTTTATGTTCCCGGCCAGGTTGCTGATGCTGGCGTTGGCGCGGCTGAAGTTTCCTTTCGTTAGGCATAGAATCCCCGTGCACGGCAAACTGCCGCATCCATCTCAGCGACGACGTCTGCGTGTACGGACGGCCTTCTTCGCGGCCGCCGAACGTGAACGCGCTGAACGCCGAGCTGAAGCCCGTTTCGCTTGTCGTGATAACGCCTTTTTCGATGCCGCCCGGCGGCCCTCGCGTTTGAGCGCAGCTTTGGTGGCGCGGGACCGCGTGCGTGAAGTCCTTTTGCGGCCGCCTTTGCGGCCCTTGGCGAGATCGCGCTTGGCTTGGCGTTTCGTTCGCTTCTTGCCCCGCTTCGGTGGCGGCAACTTTACTCCAGCTCTGCGCGCCTTTGACAGACCGATGGCGATCGCTTGCTGTGGGGAACGTGCACCATGTTCGCCTTCGCGAATATGTTCCATTTCCTCGCGCACGAATTCGCCTGCCTGGGTGGAGGGAGATTTGCCTTCGCGTTCGTCTTCACGCGCCCTTTCGACTGGTTCTTCTTCCGGCATACCAATTCGTTTCGCTCCCCACGACACATTTGGATGTTACGAAAAATGCGCAGGTCGCCGCGTTTATCTCATAACTCTACGCATTGAGCAGCTAACGATCACTGAGAACATATCAAGGGATGGAAACGATTATCAAAGCTACGCGCCACGCGGACCTGGAGAGAAAGAGCATTACCCATAGGCATATTTCTTATACCTAGACTGGTCTTTTTCTTAATGCGCGCTGCTACTCCGGCCATAGCTCCGGTTGGAGCCTGTTACCCAAGTGGTGGCTTGGGCTTAGTCGCTTTGATCGTCCTGATTCGCTCGCTGATGCGACGAGTCTGAACACGCTCTAGCTTTTCTACGACGATATCCACCCCGACTTAGTCAACTCGCTTTGGCTGTGTCGCGCAGATTTTTGATACGGTCGTGCGCGTTTTTGATTTCGGAATATTGACGCGAGACAATCTCAAGGAATTGTGCTGGTAAATTGTCATTCATTGCCTTCTCGTATTGTTCAACTGCCGAGTCTTCCCCGCGTTCACATTCCGCAAGGATCGCGTGGTCATCGCCACTCGTGATAGCAGATTTCAAGTTGATCCAGGTCCGATGCAATGCCCCGGCAGCACTACCGCTTTCTTCGGGCTGGGATCTGCCGAGACTGCGAGCCTGACTCTGGAGCTCAGTAGCGAACTGCGACCGCTGACTCGAATATTCGTTAAAAAGTGACTTCAACTGCGGAGCTTTCACGCCTTCTGCGGCTTGCTTAAAGCCTTCCTGGCCATCTTTAAGCGTTTGAATCAAATCATCGATGACTGAGACAATTTCTTTTTGTTCTTTCATATAAACTTAGTCGCACGCCGTAGTTCCTGCGCGTGTCTCATTTTTCGAAGGACAATGTATTACATAAACGAATGGCCCTTCACGCGCGACAAAAGGCGTGGGGTAGCAGCAATCTATCATCATTTTGTTTGTGAACTTGAGCTGGGCGTTCAACCCTAAGAAGCCGTCAATAAGGGGCTGATCCGCGCGATCTCCTAAGATCGTCTTCGAGCTTCTCTAACGACCATGGGAAATGGCCCAACATGACGTATGCCGCCTCGGGGCTGCGCTTGCTTACGACAGCGTATTTCGCTCTCGTCGATCTCCTACCGTTACGCCCGACAATGCTTTCGATTTTTAGAGCGGTCGTCTGCCTTGAATCAGATTAATGATCAAAACGACCACAGCTATTACGAGCAGCAAATGGATCAGGCCGCCCCCCACATGCCCGAGAAAACCCAGAAGCCAGAGAACAATAAGAATTATAAATATAGTCCAAAGCATAAGTTTATTTTCGGTTTCGTTTTTCCTCCACGAATTGTGTGTAGCAAGCCGATGGAAAAACTTAAAGCAAAATCGTGAGCGACATTCAACGAAGGAATCGCGCGCCCAGTGCGCCGCCGAAAAAGATTTTCCATGCACGGCTAAACCATGCATTGGCCGCGAACAACCATGGATGAGAAGCGTTCCGTTCTGGATTGATAGCACGCCGATTAGGCGATTTCCACGTTTGGAAAGGAACGTGAACGTCGATGTTGTTGTCGTCGGCGCAGGTATCACAGGTATCACGACAGCCCATCTCTTGAAGGAGACCGGTTTAACGGTGGCGCTGATCGAGCGTGAGCGTATGGCCTCAATCGATACTGGCCATACCACTGCTCACCTGACCTGTATCACGGATGTCGAACTCCAGGAATTAGCACGAACCTTTGGTGACGATCATGCTCAGGCCGCATGGGATGCTGGCGCGGCCGCTATCGATGAGATCCAGAGGCTTGTCCAGGATGAGCAGATAGAGTGCGAGTTTACGCGCGTACCTGCTTATGTGCATGTTTGCGGCCACAGTTTTTCACAAAAGGAGATTTCTCGGCTAAAGAAAGAGGGCAGCCTTGCTGCGAAACTCCGATTCGATGCAACTTATCTGGAATCGGTTCCCTACTTCAATTTGCCAGGTGTGCGATATCCCAATCAGGCAAAGTTTCATCCAAGGAAATATCTTCGCGCGCTGGCTGGAAAAGTTCCTGGCAACGGCTCCCACGTTTTCGAAAAAAGCGCGGCGAGCGAATTCGATGCGAAAAAACGCCGCGTCAAGGTCAATCGCAGTTGGATCAATTTCGATCGTGTGATTATGGCAACAAACAATCCCCTTGTAGGTCTGGCCCATGTCACCGCAGCAACACTTCTGCAAACGAAGCTGTCGCTCTATACCAGCTACGCGTTTGGCGCCCGCGTTCCATCGGGAACGGTTCCCGAAGCGCTTTTTTGGGATACAAGAGATCCTTACGATTATCTGCGGGTAGATCGACGTCGCGGCTTCGATTATCTCATCTACGGCGGTGAGGATCATAAAACGGGACAAAAGAACCAGACCGAAAAAGCCTATGCTCGGTTGCGGGCGCGATTAAAAAAAATCATTCCCAAGGCGCGCGTTGATTATCGCTGGTCGGGACAGGTTATCTGTACTCCTGACGGTTTGCCTTATATCGGTGAGAATGCCGAACGCCAGTTCATCGCGACAGGGTATTGCGGAAATGGCATCACGTTTGGAACGATAGCCGCAATCATGGCGCGCGATTGGGCTACGGAAAGAACAAATCCGTGGACCGATCTATTCGCCGTAGACCGAAAAAAAATCAAAGGCGCCACTTGGAATTATCTCCGGGAAAACAAGGACTACCCGTACTACATGATCAAAGATCGGATCGCTCGTCCCGAAGCCGATTCTGTCAGACAGCTAAAACGTGGCGAGGGTATGATAATCGGCTCGCGCGGGAAGAAATGCGCCGCTTTCCGCGACCGCAAGGGGAAGATATACAAGCTCTCGCCTGTTTGCACGCACCTTGGCTGCCTTGTTAGGTGGAACTCGGCTGAGTCAACTTGGGATTGTCCTTGTCATGGCTCACGCTTCAAAGCGACTGGCGAGGTTATGGCTGGGCCCGCTGAAGAAAGGTTAAGTTCGGTTTAGTCCGCAGGCACTGGATTCGATCCCATGAAAGAACTGACTCTTACAAATGCGCGATTGACTAAGGATAATGGCTTCTGATGGGCACCGCAGTAACAAAAGTTGGTAACTGGAACGGAACCGAAGTCGCCTCTGATGAAGCCGTGGCTGCGGCAGAAGAAGCCGGGCTGCAGTACGTAAGCGACGAGAGGCCAGGTTACAGACGCAGGCTGAACGGTAAAGACTTCAAGTATTTAGATACAGAAGGCAAAAGAATCCGCGACGAGCAACGGGTTCTTCGAATCAAACGGCTGGCCATTCCGCCGGCATGGACTGACGTTTGGATTTGTCCATCGCCTACTGGCCATATTCAAGCTACCGGTCGTGACGCACGCCAGCGGAAGCAATACCGCTATCACGAGCGTTGGCGCGAGATACGCGACGAAAATAAATTCGGCCGCCTCGCTGATTTTGCCAAAGCGCTGCCACAGATTCGAAAACGAGTCGATCATGACATCAAATTGCCCGGTCTGCCGCGAGAGAAGGTGCTCGCAACAGTGGTACGACTGTTGGAGCGAACTTTCATACGCATCGGCAACGATGAATACGCGCGCGAGAACAAATCATTTGGCCTAACCACGATCAAAGATCGGCACGTGACGTTGAAGGGCGCACTTTTACGTTTTCGTTTTCGTGGAAAGAGCGGACGACAACACGAAGTAGATATAAGAGACAGGCAAGTCGCGAAGGTCATTTCCAGGCTACAGGACTTGCCTGGCCAGGAGCTGTTTCAATATATCGATGATGATGGCAAGGTACACGACGTAAGATCGCAGGACGTAAACGATTACCTGCGCGGTATCACGAATGAAAATTTTACGGCGAAAGATTTCCGAACCTGGGCTGGTACGCTTCTGTCAGCGTTAGCCCTCAACGCACAGGGCGGATTTAAAACGAACAAAGAGGGGAAGGCGAATGTAAAGACGGCGATTTCTGCCGTGGCACAACTTCTCGGGAACACTCCGGCGATTTGCCGTAAATGTTACGTACATCCAGCCATCATCGAAGCTTACTTGAGCGGAACGCAAATTGCCGGCCTTGGACAAGCCATCAAAAACTCTGCTAAGATCAATCTGCATGCCGTCGAGAGAGCTGTTCTGAAGTCTCTTCGCGCGACAGTCCGAGACTAGCAACGAGTTAAGTGTGGTTAACAGCGGCTACAAGAATCGAAGCACCAAAAAGGATGCAATCCTCCTGTTCGACAGGCGTGTGACTAGCTCGTCGCAAACTGTATCCAACAATGGCCGTAAGCCACCGCTGTCTTATCTCACGGCGTCGGCGCGGGCGACTCCCCTGGCGAGGGCGAGGGCGCCTCAACTGAACCCTCCGTCTTCGGCGGATTTCTTCTTGCGGCCTTGTGCCGCGTCCGCGACGGGGTGGGTGACGGGTTGGTGACTGCCGGTGCCGTCGAAGTCGCAGTCGTTCCCTGCTGTTGGGTGCAAGAAGCGACGAATGCGATTCCGATTACGGCGCTGATTAAACACAATAGGTATTTTTTCATAGGTTCTGAGTTTCAGTTCGAGTCCCGCAGAACGTTTGGTTGTCTAAAGGTTCACAACGCATGAGTAGCGAAAGCTCTTTTAAGTGGATGGCGCTCAGACGACTTCTCTGGGCCCACGAGCCCTTCACATGGAATCCACTTATCGATTGATGTCCTCCATTCTGACCTTCCAGTCTGGGAACTATTGGACGTTGTTATCGGTGCAAAAGTGCGAGCGATTTACCTTCACGCTGCTCCACTTGATCCATGGCGCACTGGCGAGGGGCTTTGTCGGGACGCCAGCGAAGAAATCTTGTGCCGTGTCGAAAGCGCCCACCGGTGAAATGGTCGTAGGCAATCTCAACGACTATTTTAGGAGCGACAGGTTCCCACTCGCCGGTGCGGTCCGTACTCCAGCGGCTAGGTCCTCCAGGCGCGTTGCCAGTGAATCCAGGTGCTTTCTTTAGCGCTTCAAACTTTTTTGTTAACTCGCGACGCTCTGATTTGGTGAAAGAGGAAGTGAATCCAACGTGGTGGAGCAAGCCATCGTCACCGTAAAGGCCGAGAAGAAGAGAACCAACCAGGCGCGTGCCGCGCCCGTACCGAAATCCACCGACGACGCAGTCGGCGGTGCGGATTTGCTTTACCTTAACCGCTGCTGTGCGTTCGCCTGAAGCATACGCAGCGTCCAGACGTTTCACAACGATCCCATCAAGGTCGCCGCCGGCCCTTTTAAACCAGTCACTGGCGGTTCGGTGATCAGTCGTTGCCGGAGAAAGGCGCAAAGCTTTGGCCGACCTGAAATTCAAACGTGCGAACTTTTCGAGAAGTTGCCGGCGTTCCCGCAGAGACTGTTTCAAGTACGATCGTTCACTCTCACCTAGGAGATCGAAGACGACGTACATTGCTGGATGGGCTTTGGCCAGTGTCTGAACCCGGCTCGCGGCGGGATGCAGACGCAGTTGCAATTCATCGAATGAAAGCGCGCCGCTCACGGGTACAACAAGCTCGCCGTCCAAAACAAACTGCGGCGCGGGCAACCGAGCGATCGCATGAACAATGTCGGGAAAATAACGCGCCAACGGCTGACCGGCCTTCGATTGTAAGTTTATCTGTTCACCATCACGAAATGCAATACAGCGAAAGCCATCCCACTTCGGCTCGTACTGCCAGCCCTCTCCAGTCGGAATTTCATCGACTGAACGCGCCTCCATCGGCGCCAATGGTGGATTCAACAGCATTCTGTGAGGTAGTTCGCAGCGAAATGAGTGGTGGATGCGTCGATCCAAAGCGTAATTGAATAGCAACGTTTCTTTGCCAAAACCAGACACGCCCCTAAGAGCGAACTTTCTTGGAGGTTTCCTCATGGCAAGACAGAGCAACTCGGCGGCATCAAACTTATCCTTTTTGGGCACCGCATTGAGTCTGTTAAAGCAAACCTTTCAAGAATGGCTGCAGGATAAAGCGCCGCAACTAGCCGCGGCGCTTGCCTATTACGTCGTTTTCTCGCTCGCACCGCTGGTCCTAGTGCTGCTCGCGATTGTCGGCGTGGTTTTTCGCGACGATCCAGCAGGCGCTTGGAGCAAACTCACGTTGCAGATGAGCTACTTTCTCGATCAAAGTGCGGTACAGACTGTACAAAAGATTGCCGAGACGGCGTCGCAACCGGGGAAAAGCACAATTGCCACAACCATCGGGATTGCGCTGGCACTCTTCGGCGCAAGCGGCGTCTTCGGTCAGCTCCAGGATGCCTTGAACACAATCTGGGGCGTAAAAGCCACGCCTGGTCGTGGTCTTTCGGGTTTTCTACGGAGCCGCTTTCTTTCATTTGCAATGGTTGGCGGCATCTGTTTTCTGCTGCTTGTATCGCTGGCGATCGAAGCCCTGCTTAAAGGCTTTAGTCATTACGTGCAATCTGCTTTGCCGGGCGGACTTGTCGTGGCGTTAGCGGTTTACCTCGTTTTTGATTTCGCAGTTGTCGTCTTACTCTTCGCCATGATCTTTAAGTTCCTGCCTGATGTCACAATTCAATGGCGAGATGTTTGGATCGGCGCGGTCATGACTGCGGTTCTGTTTGGCCTCGGCAAATGGCTGTTGGGATTCTACCTGGGCAGCGGCGCTGCCGCTTCAGCTTATGGCGCAGCCAGTTCACTCGTTACGTTATTGTTGTGGGTTTACTATTCATCACAAATTCTTCTTTTTGGAGCTGAATTCACCCAAGTGTATGCGTCGCGAGCCGGTCGAGAATTGAAACCGACCGAATACGCAGTGCGCGTCGAAATGAAGGAAATCGAGAACGGTTAGTGGAAGACGAATCTTTCGCGTCAATTTCTAAAAACCAAAGCCACGCGGGTATTCGATTTAGAGGACGGTTATGATTTTTGATTTATGCAGATCTCTGGGGCACTGTGGTGCGAGCGTAATTTTTCGGACCAAAAGCGTATTTTGCTGCTGCTGAGAGTAGCAAAGCACGTATCGCAAAAGGGAAGAAGGGGAGGAATATGCGTATCGCCCAGGTAGCGCCACTATACGAGAGCGTGCCTCCAAAACAGTATGGAGGGACCGAACGAATCGTTTCTTATCTTACTGAAGAATTGATCCGCCAGGGACACGATGTGACCCTTTTCGCGAGCGGGGATTCGGAGACCGCCGCTCGGCTTATTCCCGCATGCCATCGCTCACTTCGACTGGATGAACGCTGCATAGATCAGCTGGCACACCACGTCCTGCTGTTGGACCAGGTATCTCAGCGCGCGCACGAATTTGATGTCATCCATTTTCACATTGATTACCTGCATTTTCCAGTCTCCCGACTCTTGCGAATTCCGCATGTCACAACCCTTCACGGCCGGCTCGATCTACCGGATCTTGCTCCGCTTTACGACCACTTTCGAGATATGCCGGTCGTGTCGATTTCTACCTCCCAACGTGACCCTTTGCCCTGGGCGAACTGGCAGGCGACGGTTTATCATGGGCTGCCGAAAGACCTGCTTCGGTTTAGGCCGGAAACAGGAAGATATCTCGCCTTTCTAGGACGAATCTGTCCCGAAAAACGGGTCGACCGCGCGATCGAAATCGCGAAACGAACGGGGATACCATTGAAGATTGCCGCCAAGATTGATCCGGTAGACAAGCGCTATTTCAAACGGGTGGTCGAACCGCTGCTACGTGACTGTTCGACTGCGGAATGGGTCGGTGAAATCAGTGACCGACAGAAAGACGAATTCCTCGGCAGTGCGTACGCGTTGCTATTTCCGATTGACTGGCCGGAGCCTTTCGGACTCGTCATGATCGAAGCCATGGCCTGCGGGACTCCAGTGATCGCGTACGAGGGTGGCGCGGTTGCCGAAGTGATAGAAGAAGGGCGAACGGGCTTCATCGTAACAGAACTGGAAGACGCGATAGAGGCGGTTCGACGGGTTCCCGATCTGAGTCGCACACGTTCCCGGGACATTTTTGAGGAGCGCTTCACTGTCACCAGGATGGCAAACGACTATTTGAAAGTATATATGCGTGTTATTGATCCCCGGATGAGGAATCTAGATCGTAGTATGGAGTCGTCTTTGCGTCCTATCAGTGAAACGCACGCGATAAAACCCAGACGCCCAGACAAACGTGAGACCCGGCGTAATTGATTGAACTTCCTCTATCAGTCGATGCGGCTGTGAAGTTAGGATAAGCTCCGAAAAATTCTGAAATTAAGGACGCCCAGTAACATCTTTGGCGGCGTTTCTTTCTTGCGGCTGGTGCTGAAGCGCACTAGCACCGAGTAAAACTAAGAAAGTCAAAACGTAGAATCAGAAAGGAAAAAAAGGGATTATGAAGTTGGATAAGCTACAAAAACTTTACATTAACGAATTACGGGACCTCTATAACGCAGAGAACCAACTACTAAAAGCTTTGCCAAAGATGGCGAAGGCTGCCTCATCGACAGAGCTAAAGCAGGCTTTCGAAAAGCATCTGAAACAGACTAAGTCTCACGTTGAACGACTTGAAGAAGTCTTCGAGGACATCAACGAGAAGCCTAAAGGCAAAACGTGCCATGGAATGAAAGGGCTCATCGAGGAAGGATCGGAAATTCTACAGGAAGAAGGCGACGAATCCGTCATTGACGCTGGTATCATCGTCGCGGCACAAAAAGTCGAACATTATGAGATCGCCGGTTACGGCAGCGTCCGTACCTTTGCTGATCTGCTCGGAAAGGAGAGATCCGCGGAGCTTCTCCAAACCACCCTCAATGAGGAATCCGAGACGAATGAGGCGCTCAACCAACTGGCTGAAGAGATCGTGAATCCGAAGGCTCTTATGGAGGCTGAGTTAGTCGAGGCAAGGAATCAGTAGTTTTACCTCGTTATCTTCAACCGAGAAGCTTATCGCAAATTCTTGAGTCCAAAGGGCCTGCGCAAAGCGATCTTAAAGGAAGAAGGGAATTCGACCTTATCGCTTCTCAAGAAGGATGAGCTAGATTCACTGATACACTAACGAAAGGTACTCATGGAAACACAACGTAATCCAAACGAACCGGGTAAGTCCGGCGGTCCAGGACAGCAGGGCGGCCAAGAGGGAGATCGCGAGAAACAGGAACGCGAACGCCAGCAGCGCGAACGCGAGAAGCAGGGCGGCGGCGGTGGTGGTCAACCCGGTGGCGGCCAACAAGGCGGCGGTCAGCAAGGCGGACGATAAGGCTGATTGTCCTCGCATCAACGGGCGGCGGAAGCGTTCTTTCGTCGCCTGTTATGCCAGCCCGACCTAGCGGAAAGAATTTGAACTCTGCCTTTATAACCTAGAAGCGATTGGTCTGTTCCCACCTGGCGCTAGTTACAATCCGTTAACGCCGATAGGACTTTTAATGACAAGGCTCTCAGGCACAATCCTAGGATAGTACTAGCTTATGCAGTTATAACAATGCGAGTCGTCGAGTGTCAGATTAGGAGCCGTTTGACAAAATACACGCGAAGCAATCGGCTGACTCGATTCAGGCTTTTAAGGAGGTGACATGATGTTAGGTTGGGCTGTAACTTTTTTAATAATTGCGTTAGTAGCAGCAGTACTTGGATTCGGCGGCATCGCCGCGGCATCAGCGGGAATCGCGAAAGTTTTGTTCTTTCTGTTTCTGGTGATGTGCATAATCTTTTTTATCTTCGGCTGGCGAGGCAGAGGTGTCCCATGATTGGCAAGTCGCAATCAATAGGTGATTGTTGATTGCATCATCAGCGGCGTGATTAGTTACGGAAGCGTTGCGGGTTGCACCTGTCGGGCACCGGAATCAGGTCGGTTTTGCGGAGAACTAAACCGGACGAGCCTGGTTATCAACGACGTCGTCGTTTTCGATTCTTCTTGTGTGTCACGTGCAGTACGATTCTAGAAGACACGCGGGTATCCGCCTTGAGGAATTTCCTCATGAGCGCAAGTGCGGAGCCATTTTCCTTTTTTGTGTTCGATACCGTGCAATCCGAGGGCACAAACAAGTCGAAATCACGCATATAGGCATCGTTTGCTGTGAAAAGGACACAAAAATTCCCAGCAATGCCCGTGAGAATCAAGGTTTGTGTTTCCAAGTAGCGGAGGAGCGTCTCAAGTGTGGTGGAGAAAAATCCGGAATGCTTCGGCTTGAGCACAAAGTAATCATTTTCTTCTGGCCGCAGTGATTCCACCACCTCACGACCACGACCATGCCGCGCACAGTGGTCTACGGTGCGGCGGAAATCGGATTTCCATCGGCCGAAATTATCATTTACATAAACGACTGGTACGCCTGCTTTTTGCGCGCGCCGTTTCAAGCGTAAGAGATTTCTCGCCATCGGCCGCGCATATTTGAGTAACCGATCGGCCTCCGGAAAATCGAAGTCGTTAATGACGTCAATTAAAAGCAGCGCGAACTTATGCTTATCCGGTGCGCTGCCGTGCAGATCGACGTTTATTTCCGGC
>QHOS01000168.1 GCA_003219415.1 Verrucomicrobiota bacterium
CCAATGCAGACAAAAAACAACGAGTCTCATGACTACGTGGGTAACAAGGTGTCAAAAAATTCTCCATCGGGTGGGGAACAATCCTGATTCTGCTGCATCTCATCGACATGAAGCAAGTCTCGTTGGTACTAATACCGTTCCTCCTTGGATCGCTCGTGATTATTTGCGCCGCGCGTACGAACAGCGTGGAACGCGTTGTCGATTTTAAAACAGCCAATGGCACCATGTTAAAAGGAACATACTTTGACGCAGCGAAACCAGGCCCCGGCGTGTTGCTGTTCCACCAAAGCAACCGCACGCGGAAATCGTGGGACGATGTCGCGCGTCAGCTTGTTGCCGTTGGAATTAATGCGTTAACGGTCGATACCGATCCGAATAAAACAAGAAAGCAGAGGTGGCCCGGCGATCTTGACGCTGCATTTGAGTTTTTGGGTTCGCAGCCAGGAGTGAAGCGCGATGTCATAGGCATCGGAGGGGCAGGAGTACTCGGCGTTGAAAATTCCGTCGAAACGGTGCGCCGCCATCCGGCCGAGGTGAAATCGCTGGTCTTGCTTTCCGGTGAGACCGAAAGTCTCGACTTCCTGCGGCAGGCGTCGCAACTGCCCGAGCTGTTCGTCGTGGCCGACAATGACGAATACCCTCCCATCGTAGAAGCGATGGAACTGCTCTACGTCACCGCCTCAAGCCCAAGCAGGAAATTCGTGCACTACTCTGCGTCGCACGAAGCGCCCTGGCTTTGGTATGAACCATTCGACATCGGTAAAGTGCCGGCGAAGGGCGGCCACGGAACCGACATGTTCAAAGTCCATCCCGAATTGCCCGGCATCATCGTGGATTGGTTTGTGACCACGCTGATCAAAACACCGGGTCACGCGCCTGCGGACACTGTGGCGTCTGCGTCGGTCATCAATCAAATTCAGATGCCCGGCGGAGTCGCCCAGGTTACGCAGCAACTGATTGAAGCGCGGCGTAAAGACCCGGATGCGCAGTTGTTCCCGGAAGTCACCGTCAGCACGATCGGACAAGATCACATGCGCGCCGGCGAGCCGAAGTTAGCGGTCGACGTCTTGAAGTTGGTGCTACTTGCTTATCCTGAATCGGCTGACGCGAACGAGACCCTCGCCGAAGCGTATTTGGCAGACGCGCAGAAGGAGTTGGCGCGACAGCACGCCGAAAAGGCATTGGCTCTTCTTGATTCTCATAGGTTGCCGGCGTCGTCGTGGACAGATACGGAACAATACCGCGGAGAGATTCGTCGCGGCGCGGAAAAAATTCTCAAGCAGCTGGATCATAACTAGGAGCGAAAGGGCAGTAGGGCTCAGATCTAAACATTTAACATTCACCAGCAGCTGAGCAGTTGAGAGTCGTTAGTTAAGAGTTGAGAGGGAGTCGGGAGGTCAGAGCTCGGAAGTCAGAGGTCAGACGTCGGAATTTCAGAATTTAGAAGGGAATCCGTTAACCGAAAGTATCCGACTGCGGATCCCCAAAGTCGCCTCCCAAGCCGCGGCCGGCGGAGAAGTCAAAAGTAAGAATTAGGAAGTAACAAGGAAGAATTCGTGCGTGGCGAATTTCCTGAATCCAAGGCGCGCACGCGCTGCATCTCACAATGCAGAACCTCGTGCGCTTATGGAAACACTTCTGCAGGATATCCGCTTCGGTTTTCGGCAACTTATGAGACAACCTGGCTTCGCCGCACTCGCCATCATTTCCATGGCGCTCGGCATCGGGGCTAACACTTCGATCTTTAGTTTGGTCGATACCGTTTTGCTGCGGCCGCTCGCGGTGAAGGAGCCTTCGCAGTTGGTCGAGCTTTACGGCACACTGCACAACGGCGCGGACTGGTCGCTGCAGTCGTATCCGAATTACAAAGATTACTGCGATCGTAACACCGTCTTGTCCGGGTTGTCCGTTTATCGCCTTGTCGTCAGCAGTCTTACAGTCAACAAGTCCAGCCAGCGCGTCTGGGGTTATCTTGTGTCTGGAAATTACTTTGATGTCCTCGGCGTGAAGCCGATGCTGGGGCGCGCATTTTTGCCCGAAGAAGATCAGACGCCTGATTCACATCCCGTTGCCGTGATTAGTTACAACTGCTGGCAACGCCGCTTCGGCGGCGATCCCGCCGTTGTGGGGAAGACGGTTCAGTTCAACAGCCGTCCGTTCACTGTTATCGGCGTCACGCCCAAAGGATTTATTGGCACTGAGGTCGCTTACGACCCGGAAATGTTCATTCCGGTAATGATGGCGAAGACGATCGAGCCTGGGAACACGTGGCTCGACAAGCGCGACTCGAACAATCTTTTCACTGTAGGTCGGCTGAAACCCGGCGTGTCGTTCGCGCAAGCGAAGGTTGCGCTTGAGACGTTGACCGCAAAACTCGCGCAGGATTACCCGGAGAACGTCGGCTTCGGCATTCGGCTCGGGAAACCCGGCTTGTTCATTCCCGACATCGCGAATTCTGTATTCGCCTTTACTGGAGTGCTCGCGGCCGTCGGTGGGCTCGTGCTTTTGCTGGCATGCGTTAATCTTGCCAGCCTGCTGCTTGCGCGCGCGACGGAGCGTCGACGCGAAATTGCCGTACGGCTCGCGATAGGGGCAAGTCGACAACGACTCGTCAGGCAACTGCTCACCGAGAGTCTTCTGATTTCACTCAGCGGTGGCGCGGCGGGCGTATTCCTCGCTGCCGCAATCAACAGCGCTGTGCGAGGCATTCGCTTGCCGAGCGACATTACTTTGCTCTTCGATCTACGCACCGACTGGCGCGTGCTCGGTTTCGCGCTGCTGTTATCGATCGCGACGGGCATTCTCTTCAGTCTGATTCCGGCGCTGCAATCGTCTAAACCGCAGCTCGTGCCCGCGTTGAAAGACGAATCATCGATGGGCGGCTTCCGCCGCTCGCGTTTGCGCAACTTCCTGGTTATCGCGCAAGTAAGCCTCTCGTTAGTCCTGCTTATCAGCGCCGGCCTTATTGTGCGCAGTTTGGCAGCCGCTCAGAAAATGCGACCGGGATTCAATCCGGAAAACGCGGTCGCGCTTTCGTTCGACGTCAGCTTGCAAGGCTATAACGAGGAACGCGGCCGCGCGTTTCAGAAGCAGGTGCTCGAGCACGCGCGGGCGCTGCCGCAAATCGAAAGTGCCGCACTGACTGATAACCTCCCGCTCGGTCTCAATTACAACAGCAGCGGGATTTACATCGAAGGCACGGAGTTTACGGGGGCGAGCAATTTGCCAATCGCGATCCCGATCGATAGCAGTCCCGGTTATTTCGATGTGATGGGCATTCCGCTACGGGGCCGCGATTTTCGTGATGATGAAAACAAAAAGGAAAACCGCGTCGCAATCGTGAACGAGACGTTCGCCAAAAAGTTTCTCAATGGACAGGATCCGATTGGTCGGCGCTTCAATTGGCATGGCCCCAAGGATCCATTCTTCGAGATTGTTGGCACAGTGCCTAGCGGAAAATACAATTCGTTAGGCGAAGATCCCAAGCCCGCGGTCTATACACCGCTATATCGGGATTACACCGGGCTAGTTAGGCTCATCGCCCGCACACGCGCTGACCCGCGACAGGTATTGAGCGCCTTGCGCGCTGAAGTGCAGAAGCTCGATCCGTCGATTTCGGTTTTTGCCGCAAAGACGCTGAAGGAACACATGGGCACCTCACTTTTTCCTGCGCGCATGGCCGCAATCGCGCTCGGCAGTTTCGGTGTGCTCGCGCTGATTCTTGCTGCGGTCGGCATCTATGGTGTGATGTCGCATGTCGTCGCGGGACGCACGCGCGAGATCGGATTGCGCATGGCGCTTGGCGCACAGCTCTCCGATGTGCAAAAGCTGATTCTGAAACAAGGAATGCTTCTTGCCGCGATCGGTTCGGCATGCGGATTGGTGATTGCTTTCGGTGGCGCCCGCATGATGAAGAGCCTGCTCTACGGCGTGAGCACTTCCGATCCTATTACTTTCACGTGTGTCGCCTTGCTTTTGTTAGGCATCGCGCTTCTCGCCTGCTGGATCCCGGCGCGCAGAGCTAGTCGGGTTGAACCGATGATTGCGCTGCGCGCGGAATGAGTCAGTAGTGTTCGTGCCAGCGCGGACGTCACGCCAAGTGCGGATCTCTCTTTTCCGAAAGGACACCCGATGCGGTGGGTGCGATACTTCTTTGAATGAGCAGGGCGTTCGTCAAAGAAGATGTCGATCCTCCGGAGCGCAGCGGACGGAGAAGGACCGGCAATGAAGAAGTGATGAGTGACGCGTGACGAGTGATGAGCAAGGGCCGGACGATGTGGCATGATTTGCGCCTAACCAGTAGAACGTAGCGGGCACTGGAAGATCCAGAGGAAGAGTAGGTGCGCGGTGGCACTTAACGGGCGATAGTTGGCGCCTTATGCCGTTTCGCGCACTTCATCTTTCGCCCCAAATGTTACAGGCCGTGCGCGACGCGGGCTACACCGAGCCGACCCCGATTCAGATCGCGGCGATCCCGCTCATTCTCGCGGGACACGATTCGAGGAGAACGTGCGCGCGTACGCGAAACATGTTCCGTTGCGCATGGCCACCGTCTTCGGCGGAGTGAGTGAACGTCCGCAAATTGAAGCGCTGCGTTCCGGGGTCGACCTGGTCGTGGCTACGCCGGGTCGTCTAATCGATTTGATGGAGCAGCGCGCGGCCAATCTTTCCGGGGTGGAATTCGTGGTGCTGGACGAGGCCGATCGCATGCTCGACATGGGATTTCTTCCTCCGATTCGGCGAATCATGAAGGCATTGCCGCGCAAACGGCAGACGCTGATGTTTTCCGCTTCGCTCTCGCGTGAAATCGAGGCATTGACCCATCAGTTTCAGCAGTCGCCCAAGATGGTTGAGATTGGACGACGA
>QHOS01000059.1 GCA_003219415.1 Verrucomicrobiota bacterium
TGTTGGCTAATGCCCCCACTGCGAGCGCGAGTGTTGATCTCACGGTGGGAGACGCGGACATTCTTCGATTCCTGGCGGCAGCAGAAATCATCGAAGCCGATTTGTGGCAGCAATACAACGAACTCGGCGGAATCCAAGACCCCGAAGTCCCCGGCGGAACCGGAAATCCAGCCTACACCGCTGCCCTTGCGGTGCTGGACGAGGACATGGACCAGTACATCCACGACAACACCGACGATGAGATCAGCCATTTCACGTTCCTAAACGCCTTTCTGGCTTCGAAAGGGGCAGAGCCCGTCAATCTGGATCAGTTTCGTACTCTGCCAAGCAGTCAAGCGACTGGCGCTCAGCAAATCGGACGGCTCACCAACTTGATGCAGCTGACCGTCAACACCAGCTTCTGGACGCGCTACCGCAGCGACTCGCTGAACCCCGACTTCGGTGACACCCTCCCACAAGCCGTCCCGGGCCTAGCTGCCGGGCAATTTCCGGCGATTCCGCGCAGCAACGCCGACCTCCACCCGCCACGCCACCTACAAGCGATCGCCAACACGGCCGGCTTCCACTTCGCGTGGATCGAGCAAGGTGGCACCAGCCTGTACGCGTCGCTCGCCCAGCGGGTCACCGACAATGACGTGTTGCGAATCCTGCTCAGCATCGGCGGCACTGAGATTATGCACTTCCAGACCTGGCAAGATAAAGCCGGCAATGCGCCTCCCCTGACCGATCCCACGAACGGCTTGGTCTTCCCGGACCTCAACGCCGACGGCGAACTGACCCAGACCAACCTGATCATGCCCGAGCCGACAATCTTCCTTCGTCGTCGGTTCCCGATCTGCTCGATCATTCGTCCGACCGAGACACGCGGAGCTGCAATGGCCGCGCTCAACGCCTTTACCGCGGACGGGCTGTTCATCGGTCAACCGTCGGCGTTTTTTACCCTTCTGAACGGCCTTGCGCGGGCAGCGGATGCGGCCCGACGCATGTGAGACGACGATCACAGCTAAAGGGAATGCGCCCGCCTTAAGCGGCGAGCCTGATATAAAGGATTCTGGGAGTGTTCTTCGCCCTGCCATTGGTGGCAATGTCTTAGCTGCTGCTAGCGAGGTGAATTGTTCACTGCACGAGCGGCCAGCATCTGGTGCCGCACAATGCATTCACATAGAATGAATCGCAGCCAGCCAATAGTCCTTACCTGCGCGCGGCCCCACCACAGCACAGAGCTCACTCTGAAGAGGGATCACAAAACCCCGCGGACGCGCAATGGCCGCGAAACGGAGGAGTCACGATGTTGGAATATGAAAAGGTTAAAATTACTTAGTTTAGTGGGCATCACATCGATGGCCCTAGCTAACGCCGGATGGGCAGCTGGCCACGGCGGCGGTGGAGGAGGATTCGGTGGTGGTGGTTTTAGTGGTGGCGGTGGCGGGCACACCGGAGGCGGTGGTGGTGGTGGTTTCCACGGCGGTGGCGGCTTCCAAGCAGGTGGGTTCCATGGTGGCGGACAAGTCACACATGGAGTTGGCAGCCGCGGAGGTGGTGTCGGCTTTGGCGGAATGCGCATGCCAAATGGTGTTCCGAGCTTTGAAGGCGCTGGACCCCGCTTCTCTTCGTTTGGGCATCCATCCCACGCACAATCTCCGGTCATTGGCCCTCGCGCACAACCTTCGCGCCCGGAGGCCACAAGGCAGTTGGCTCAGCGCTTTCCGAGCCTTAGCAAACACATCGCCGCGCAGCATGACGCGAACTGGCACAACGATTGGGACCGGCGCCATGTTCACTTTGACCATGGCCGCTTCTTTGTATTTGTCGGCGGGTTTTGGTGCGGATTAGATGACGGTTTGTTCCCGTGGGATTACTTACCCTATTACCCTGACGATTACTACCCGTACGAGTACTACACGAACACTGACCCCTATGACTCCAACGGAAGCACTTATGACCTGGGCTCAGGTGATGGCGCCACGGTTCAAGCTGTCCAGACGCAGCTGTTCAACCTGGGGTATTACAATGGCTCCATTGACGGCGTTTTTGGACCGTCAACCCGTGATGCAGTGGCGAAGTACCAAATCGCAAATCACCTGAACGTAACGGGAAGTTTATCGCCCGATACGATCCAGTCCCTTGGCTTAGTGCAGGCAACCCCAAGTTAAACACGGACGAAGAAATTGCTAAGTGGAGAATTCCTACGAACCGGAGTTAGCTAGGACAGCCTGAAGAAAGAAGCAAGAATGAAAATTGGATTCATCGGTCTGGGGATAATGGGAAGTCGCATGGCGACGAACTTGCAGAAGCATGGCTGTTCATTAGTCATGTTTAATCGCACTCGCGCCAAAGCAGAGCCGTTGCTCGGTCCATGCGGAACATTCTCAGATTCCGCGGCAAAAGTTGCCGATCAAGTGGAAATCCTATTTACGATGCTGGCTAAGCCCGACGCAGTCGAAGAGATGGCTTTACGCGCGAACGGGTTTCTGAATTATCTCCGGCCGAATGCGGTTTGGGTCGATTGCAGTTCGGTTAACCCATCGTTTTCGAAGAAGATGGCAGCCGCAGCAAAGACGCGGCAGATTCATTTCGTCGATGCACCCGTGACCGGGTCCGCAGAAGTCGCAGCGGACGGAAAGCTTGTCTTCTGGGTTGGCGCCGAAGATGGGGATTTGGAAACGATTCGCTCGCTGTTGCTCTGCATGGGCACCAAGATTGTTCACGTAGGCGGTCACGGCATGGGGACTTCGCTGAAAATGGTCATCAATCTACTAATGGGTAACGCGATGGCGGCGTTCGCTGAAGGCATGGCGTTGGGCGAAGGCCTTGGAATCTCGCGCAAAGTATTGTTTGATTCATTACTCGGCTTGCCCGCGGTCGCGCCATTTCTCGCGACGAAGCGGAATAACATCGAGAGCGGGAATTACGACCCTGAATTTCCGTTGCGCTGGATGCAAAAGGATCTGCATCTTGCGTCAGTGAGTGGTTACGAAACTGACGTGGCCTTACCCGTAACGAGCGTAACCAAAGAAGTCTATCGCCTCGCAATCCGCGAAGGACATGCGATTGAAGATTTCTCTGCCATCTACGATTATCTGACGACGACCCATCAAACGGAGCTTAGATAGTTGCGCCGAATTCGCTAAAGTCTCCGTTAGACTAAAAAGCTGGTTCGCGCACAACTAGACAGCTTTCTACCTCCAAAGAGGGACCATCAATCCCCTCGCGAGTGGCAAGGGAAAATCCTACGCGCGCGCAGTGGCTGCCGGTTGCTTATTGCCGATCCTGTTGCCAGTGAAGATCAACGCTTCTGAAGCCGCTCCTGAGGCGGTCCAGCCCTACGTTCAACTTCAGCAACAGATACAGGAAGCGTTGCGCAAGGAACATCCCGAATGGATTGAACCGAATGGCGACTGTCCTATATGCAAGGCTTACGAATCGCGCCTTGCCGAACTTCTCGCTCTTTCGTCTGCGACCGAACACCGGTCCGCTGCCTGATCAATGCAATAACTCCGACAGGCGGAACGCTCGTGTGTCGCCAATCTAAAGAAAAGGAATGACAATTACCGAAGAAGTAACATGGCAAAAATTTCTGATGCTTAAGAGATTTCGCAAAAACAAAAAACTGAAAGGAACACAATGAACAACAATAGATTCTCAGGCAAAGTTGCACTCGTGACCGGAGGAACATCCGGTATCGGCAAAGCTACGGCGATCGAATTCGCGCGCGCTGGCGCGAAGGTCGTTTTGACCGGTCGCCGCGAAAAAGAAGGCGGACAAGTCGTTGCCGAAATTAAGAAACTCGGCGGCGATGCCGCATTCGTTCGCGCAGATGTCGCCAAAGGTGCCGACGTGAAAGCAATGGTCGATTTCACCGTCGATCGATTCGGCCGTCTCGACGTCGCGTTTAACAACGCCGGAGTTGAATGGAAAGGCCCGCTAGAGCAGGCTACCGAAGCCGAGTATCGGCGCGTCTTCGACATTAACGTTTGGGGCGTCCTGAATTCGATGCGTCACGAAATTCCTGCCATGCTCAAGAACGGGGGCGGCGCCATCGTCAACAATTCCAGCGTGGCGGGGCACGTTGGCTTGGGAGAGGTCAGCATTTACATTGCTTCCAAGCACGCTGTCGAAGGCCTGACCAAATCTGTCGCGCTCGAATTCGCCAGACGAAACATCCGCATCAATTCCGTGGCGCCGGGTGTGATCGCCACAGACATGTTCGATCGGTTCGCTGAAGGGGCCATGCGCGATCAGATTACCTCGATGATTCCTGTCGGGCGAATGGGCGTCACCGAGGAAATCGCCGCTGCGGTTCTCTATCTCTGTTCCGACGACGCAAAGTTCACGATCGGTACATCGCTGGTGGTCGATGGCGGCTGGGTCGCCGGATAAAACAATTAATCAAGAAACTGAAAGAAACAAAATGAGTAACACGAAACAAAATGGAAACATTGCATTCATTACCGGCGCTAATCGCGGGCTCGGCTTGGAGACTGCGCGCGAGCTTGGGAAGCAAGGTATTACTGTTGTCCTCGGGTCGCGCGACGCGAAAAAGGGCGAAGCAGCCAGTGAAACCCTCCGCAACGAAGGCATTGCCGCGGAAAGCCTCGGCTTTGATGTCACCAAAACGCAGGATCACCAACAAGCTTACGATTACTTCGCCAAAGAGTACGGCCGGCTCGACATTCTGGTCAATAATGCAGGCGTTCTAAAGGAGAGCCAGGTTTCCGCAGCTGGTTCAGGGCCGAATCCGGTCACGGGCGTGTCCTCTGAAGTGTTGCGCGAAACATTTGAAACCAATTTCTTTGGCCCCGTTGCGCTGACCCAAAAATTATTGCCACTCATACGCAAATCGCAGGCAGGCCGAATCGTAAATGTTTCGAGTATCCTGAGCTCTCTCACGCTTCATTCCGATCCAAACTCCCCGATTTATCAGTTCAAGACCTTCGCTTACGACGCGTCGAAGGCTGCGCTGAATTCATTCACGGTCCATCTCGCCTACGAATTGCGCGAAACCAAAATCAAGGTCAACTCCGCGCATCCTGGCTGGGTGAAGACTGAGATGGGCGGCCCAAACGCGCCAATGGAGCTCAGCGAAGGTGGAAAGACGAGCGTCCAACTGGCCACGCTGCCTGATAATGGCGCGAATGGCGGTTTCTTCCATCTCGGCCAGCAACTTCCGTGGTAAAGCAACGCGATGTATGCAATTACCGGAATCACAGGACAAGTTGGAAGCGTCCTTGCTGAAAATTTGTTGGTCGCACAACAACATGTTCGCGCCGTTGTACGCGACGCGAACAAAGGAAAGGCATGGAAGGATCGCGGCTGCGAACTGGCGCATGCTACAATCGAGGATACGGCTTCACTCACCGCTGCTTTCCAGGGAATGGAAGGCGTTTTTGTTCTTGTCCCGCCAAACTTTGATCCGCAACCAGGATTTCCTGAGGCGCAAGCGACAGGCGCAGCATTGCGCTCCGCCTTGGAAACCGCGCGTCCACAGCGAGTAGTTTATCTTTCAACGATCGGAGCGCAGGCGAGTCAGCCCAATCTTCTAACTCAACATACAATGATCGAAAAGGCGCTTGGCGAATTGCCTATATCGATCACATTTCTGCGTCCGGCCTGGTTCATGGAAAACTGCCGGTGGGATGTGGCTGCGGCGCGCGACCAGGGAGTGATACCGAGTTTTCTGCAACCGCTCGACAAGCCGGTGCCCATGGTAGCTACTACGGACATTGGCAAACTTGCGGCTGACCTGCTGCAAGAACCTTGGAGCGGGCATCGCGTGATCGAATTAGAGGGACCACATCGCGTAACACCAAATGAGATCGCCGCTGCATTCACGAAGTTGCTGCGTCGGTCGGTACGGATGCAAGTCGCCCCGCGAGATTCATGGGAGAAACTTTTCAAGTCACAAGGGATGAAGAACCCACTGCCTCGCATCCAGATGCTCGATGGCTTCAACGAAGGATGGATCGAGTTTGAACGAGGCGAAGCCGGTTCGCGAAAAGGTAGCGTAACGCTGGAGTCCGTTCTCAAAGGTCTTATCGTTACGACTTGAACCTACAGGATACTGAGGAACAGCCATCGCTGATGGGGAATGTTTCGCGTATCTGTCACTTGCTTTCCGTTTTTCCTCGCCACAGGGTAACTGCTACAGTGATCAATCCGATTGTATAATGAAGCTTCCCATCGAAACCGACACTCTGTTCAGTGCTTTGCGACAATCGGCGAAGCCGGAACCGGTGAGTGCGATCGAAAACCTGATCCAGCACGGACCGGATGGCGAGCTTTGCCGTATTAACGCCCTCGCGTTTGCCGCCAGGCACAAGCTCGATGAGGAAGATGTGATTGCGACCTTTCTGCACGGCGCGCGACTCGGCATTTTCGATATGTCCTGGAACATCCTTTGTCCTGCTTGCGGCGGCGTCCTCGATTCAGGCGCTACACTTAAGACCGTGAAGCAGGCCGAATACACGTGCGTTCTTTGCGCTGAGGGATGCGAACCGACGCTCGACGAAATCGTCGAGGTCACGTTCACAATCAGTCCGCGGGTACGGAGAATCGCCGCGCACGATCCCGGAACACTGCCTTGGATCGAATACTACCGACAGATCTTCTGGAGTTCCGGAGTCGATTTGCCCGATGACGACACTTTGGCAAAATGGGTGAAGGAAACTACTCTGGATGCCCTTGAGCTTTCGGCCGGCGACAAGGCGGCGCTCTCGCTCCAGTTGCCTGAAGGGTATGTGATCGTGTTCGATCCGGTCCTTCACATGTCGCAGCATATCGAGGTAAAGGGCGAGCCTACGCGTGAAAGCCAGTCGCTTTCCTTTGTTATGACCAGGGATCACGTGCCAGCCGGGCCTGTTCAGATGCGCCCCGGCCCTCTGCAGATGACGTTAGAGAATCGCTCAAATGTACGCACGCTGCCCGGTATTTGGATCGTGAGCGACAAGGTTCACGAGCTCGTCGGAAAGCGTCGCCCATTCTTAACCGCGAAACGCCTGCTGACTAACCAGACATTCCGCGATATTTATCGCACCGATGCGATCGATGTAGATCAGAGGCTCAAGATTACCAGTCTCACCTTCCTTTTTACCGATCTCAAAGGCTCAACGGAACTCTACGAACGCGTTGGAGATCTCGCCGCCTACGATTTGGTGCGCGCTCATTTTCGAGTCTTGCATGAAATCGTCGCGGCAGAACGAGGGGCTGTGGTAAAAACAATCGGCGACGCAGTGATGGCGACGTTCCCGACGCCAGATCGTGCGATGGCGGCTGCGCTAAAGATGCGAGAAGCATTGAAGGACTTGAAAGGCGACTTGCTGCTCAAGATCGGCATCCATGAGGGGCCGTGCCTGGCCGTTTCGCTGAACGACCGACAGGACTATTTTGGACGGACCGTAAACATCGCAGCTCGCGTCCAGGGACTCGCGACGTCGCGCTCTATTTTCGCTACCAAAAGGGTCGTTAATGACCGCGAAGCCTCGAAGCTGCTGCAACTAAACGGCATCGCCGCGACTCCGGAGAAGCGCTCGCTCCGCGGCATTGTTAAGCAGATTGAGATTTTCGAAATACCTTGAGAAACCTGGCTAAAGGCGATTTCGCTTCGCCGAAGCTGATTGAAAAACCGCGCAGCAACACCAATTAAGAACAATGTCTGACCGAGGCTGCTCTCATCTTGACGCGATCGCTTCTGTTAAACAGCCTCAGCAGCGTGAATGCGCGGAGTGCGTGAAGATCGGTTCATCCTGGGTCCATTTGCGCACGTGCCAGCAATGCGGCGTCACGCTTTGCTGTGATAGCTCGCCCAACCGTCACGCCAGCAAACATGCGCATGACGCCGGGCATCCGGTCATTGCTTCGGCCCAACCCGGCGAGCGTTGGTTGTATTGTTATCCTGACGATGCGTTTGCGGAATATTAGTCACTAGCGGGGTTCCTTATCTGAGTTTGGCGTCGAACCCAGAGAGGAGCGACACATCGATAATTAGCGGCCTTCTGCAAAGCCCGCGATTGAGTTATCATCGCGGTGCGCGATGAATCTATATCTCCGTTTATGAGCGGCTTCTTTGAGGAGTTGAAGCGGCGGAAAGTCTATCGCGTCGCCGCCGCTTACATTATCGCGGCGGGATTCATCATTCAGATCGCCTCGGCGGTTTTTCCAGCGTGGGAGTTGCCGAACTGGGCGTTCCGCTTTGTGGTCGTGCTCTTGCTGATCGGTTTTCCAATCTCGTTGATACTCGCCTGGGCCTACGATCTCACTCCGCAGGGAATTCGCGCTACGCCCGCTCCCCGAACGCATCGGCGTCAAAATCTTATCATGCTGATTGCAATTGGTGTCGTCGTCTCCGCAGTAGGCGGATTTTTCCTGTTCCCGCGCGCTTCCGCGCGAAACGTCGAGAAGTCGATTGCCGTGCTGCCCTTTCAAAGCCTTAGCGATGAAAAGGAGAACGCCTACTTCGCCGACGGCATGCAGGACGACATCTTGACGAATCTTTCCAAGATCGGCGATTTGAAAGTCATCTCACGCATGTCGGTTATGTCGTACCGGGGCGATGGAGTACGCAACGCCCGCGAAATCGGTAAAGCGCTCGGCGTAGCCACGCTTCTGGAAGGCAGCGTCCGTCGGGCTGGCAATCGCGTCCGAGTGAACGTGCAGTTGATCAACGCGAACAACGACGAGCACATTTGGGCAGAAGATTACGACCGCGATTTGACCGATGTCTTTGCGATTCAAACCGACCTGGCGCAAAAAATTGCTTCGGCTCTGCAGGCGAAACTGTCGCCAAACGAAAAAGAGCGCTTCGATCGCAGGCCCACCCAGAATCCGGACGCATATCTACTCTTCATCCAGGCGCACGACTACGCGAACCGGCCAGATATGCTCCCTGACACTTCGTTGAAAGCCGAGCAGCTTTTCGAACAAGCAACGAAGCTCGATCCAAACTTTGCCCTGGCTTTTGCCGGTCTCTCCATGGTTGAGAGTTGGCTGTACCACAGCTCCGACCCAGTGCCGGCCCGGCGTGAAAAAGCGCGGACCGCCGCCAACGAAGCTTTGCGATTGCAACCGGACCTTCCCGAAGGCCATCTCGCCCTCGGTTTTTCTTATTACTACGGCGATCGAGATTACGAACGTGCCCTGGCCGAATTCGAGATCGCGAAACGCGGTCTACCAAATGAAGCCCAGGCCTACATGGCGATCGGCGCGATCCAGCGGCGTCAGGGGAGGTGGGTGGAATCAACGGCGAACTTGGAAAAGGCCGCTGAGCTTGACCCAAAGAACAGCTCGGTCCTCTTGAATCTCGGCTATAACTATATGTCCACACGAAATTTTGAAGCTGCCGATAAGATCTTTGATCGCGGAATCGAAGCTGCGCCCGAATCGTTCGGCTCGCGTGCATTAAAATCGGAGTTGGCGATCAGATGGAAAGGAGACGTTAGCGTTGCCGAAAAAGAATTGGCTTCGATGCCACCGGGAGTCGATCCGCAAGGCCTGGTCACGTTGGGCCGCGCAGGGGTCCTGACGTTGCAACGAAAATTTAAGGAGGCGCTTCAGGTGATCCAACAATTTCGTGGAGAGACATTGCTCGTCCGCGCCAGTGTGACCTGCCCGAAAGCTTCTCTCGAAGGTACGCTGTACTTGTATTTGGATGACAAAGTGAACGCGCACTCGGCATTCGAGCGCGCGCGGATCATCGCTGAACAATTGGTGCGCGAAAATCCCGACGACGCTGCTCGCCATGGGCAGCTTGGCCTGATACTAGCCGGACTCGGTCAAAAGGATGCGGCAATCGCAGAGGGCAAGCGCGCAGTTGAGCTGTTGCCGGAATCGCAAGACGCTTTCGATGGGCCGGACGTGACTGTTGTGCTTGCGCAAATTTACGCGTGGACCGGCGAATCTGATGAAGCATTTCGCCTGCTTGATCACTTGCTCGTTGTTCCAAACGGAATCACCGTTCCTGGTCTCAAGCTCGATCCGGTATGGGATCCGTTGCGCAAAGATCAGCGCTACCAGGCTCTGATCGACAAGTACGCACCAAAGAGTTAACACGCCTTTTCAGCGTCGATATGAAAAACATCTTCGGACTCAGCATACCGCAGACGCTGGAAGAGGTGTGCGATCCACAACGTGTCGCCTTGCTCGTTTACGACATGCAGGTTGGAATTCTAAGTCAGATTAAGGATGCTGATGAGATAACGCGGCAGGTTCTCAAAGTTCTCACAGCCGCTCGCAATGCTGGCGTGCGTGTGTTCTTTTCGAGACATCTTTCGCTGCCAAAGAAACTCATGGGCATACTGCAGTTTCGGATGGCCATGACTTGGCAACGCGTGGATTCGCCCGACCAAGTGAATCCTTGGTTTCTACGCGATGCTCCCGGATTTCAGATTATCCCCGAGTTATTGCCCCTTCCGACTGAGGGCGTATTCGACAAATTGACGATGTCGGCTTTCGAAGGGACTTGGCTCGACTTCGCTTTGAGAGATTGCGGCATCAACGCCTTTATCATTGTTGGCGTCGCGACCGAGATTGGAATTGAGCCGACGATCCGCCATGGCGCTGATCTCGGTTACATTCCGGTGCTCATTACGGACGCCTGCGGCGCCGGCAACGAAGAAGCGGCTAAGCGGTCGATCGAAAGTTTGAAATTTACGGGCGACGCATTGATTACGGACACGGAAAAGATTTGCGACGTTCTCCGAAAGGGATCCAGCATTCGCGACGCGTGAATCTTAATCGGCACGCGGCAGGAACTCCTCGCGGACGATCTTTCCATCTTTCACCGTGTAAACGCCGACCTCGGACAATTTTCGTCGCTGCTTCGATTCCTTATCGGTAACATCCGCATCGTATTGCACGACGAATCGATCGTGCGCAACGAATGGTCCATCAGCGGTGAAGCTATGCACATCTGTCGCGTTCGACCACCAGTCGATTTTGCCACGGACCGCTTCTTTCCCGCGCGTTTCGGGCGAGCCACCGCTCATGCTAAATGCTTCTACGCTCACAACGTTGTCGTCGTAAAGCGTATCGAGCGCTTCGTACCACGCCTGTTTTCGTGTTAGCTCTACTACTTTTTTTGCAATTTCTTCAGTACTCATTTTCCTCCCTGATTTTTATCGACCCGCCTTCGCCGAGGCTACGGCGTGGCAGGCAATTACCTGCTAAGAAATTTCTCCAGTTTATCGAGCACACTGTTCCAGCCTTGTTTGTGATCGTCGCGTGACGCTTCGTTTGGAAGTTTTTCGTGAGTCAGGCGGATCTCCGTGCCTCCCTCACGATCGAAGAATTCCACCGTGACGATACTGCTATGGTTTTTCCAATCTTCATTCTCTTCCAACTGCCATGTGAACACGATTTTCTTACCGGGTTGTAGCTCGCGGTATTCGCCGGAAATAGTCACCTCTTTACATTCTGGGTCGGTGCAGTCCCAACGGAACTGGCCCCCTACCCGCACGTCAGCGATCAAATTACGAGTCTTAACATTTTCCGGACCGAACCACTTCTTTAGTTGGACGGGATCAGTCCAAGCGGCATAAACCCGATCCCGCGATGCTTTAATGAAACGTTTGATCGAGAGTTTTTCCGCTTTAGCCATATGTTCTCGCTTATCGATAAGAATTTGTGTTGTTTAACGTCGGCCAGGACTGGCGCCACTGAGGATCACGTGGCGTCGCCGTCCGCTTGCCCGGCTGCGCGGCCCCGACGGACCTGTTCAAGGACCTTGGCGGAGGCTTCGTCGTTGCCGTATTCGTCGTGCCACCTCCACCACTCGTACGCCGACGTCTGAGGGTGGCCCTCCGGTGAATCCTCCCACTCCTCCTGACGCCCGAGGGCAGTGACGTCGAGGTAGTTCCAAGTGTTCCCCATCTGCTCGTCGCCGCGGTTGTTGATGAAGTAGGTGCGGAATACGCGGTTGCCGTCGCGTATGAACGCGTTCGTGCCGTGCCACTCATCCACACCGAAGTCCTTGTCGAAACCGTCCGTCATCGTGTACCAAGGAATGAACTGCCAGCCCATTCGTGCCTTTAGGCGTTCGATATCCGTCTGCGGCGCGCGCGAGGCGAACGCGAGCGTGGTGTCGCGGGCGTTCAGGTGAGCCGGGTGAGCGACCTGGTCAGCCACCATGGAACAACCGACGCAAGCATGTTCGGGCCAGCCGACCACGCCCGGCTCGAAGAAGGCCCGGTAAACGATCAGCTGATGGCGGCCGTCGAACAGGTCGAGCAGACTAGCCTTGCCCTTGGGGCCCTCGAAGTGGTACTCTTTCTCCACGGCCACCCATGGCATCCGCCGACGCTCGGCGGCCAGCGCATCACGAGCGTGGGTCAACTTCTTCTCTTTCACGAGCAGCTGCTGGCGCGCAGCCTCCCACTCCTTCAGCGAAACGATTCTGGGGTGGTTCGCTTGGTTCTTTTTCTTGTCGGCTTCTTTGGTTTTCATTTTGGTTGTTCTCTGTCTTTATTTGTTTGCTGCTCCTGTAAAAACTCCTAAACACGAACGCGACCACCCCTCCGCCGGACGTCGCGCCGGCGGCCATAACGGTAATGTTAGCGATGCATGCGGGACACATCTCGTGTTTTCTCGTTACTTCGTTTTCCCTTTTTCCGGTGGCCGGTTTTCCTTTTCTAAGTATTCGGCCAACCGATCGAGCGATCCCTGCCAGAATTTGTGATACTCCTCCACCCACTGGGCGGCCTGCCGGAGCGGTTTGGCATCGAGTCGCATTTCATGAACGCGCCCATAACGCCGGCGCCGAAGCAGCCCGGCCTTCTCCAGTACGCGCAAGTGTTTCGACACAGCGGGGAGTGACATGGCGTGAGGCTTCGCCAAATGCGTCACACATTTATCGCCCCGTGCGAGATGAGCCAGGATACGCCGGCGGGTGGGATCGGCCAGGGCGGCGAACGTGCGATTCAAGGTGCTCGAATATTTAACCATCTGGTTAACTAATAGGATCGATCTGACTGCAGTGCAAATGAAATATTAAACGTTCGCTTGAAGCCGTAGAAACCGGAACGCACACTGCTCTCTGCTACGACCGCCCGAAAAATGAAAGATCGCCGTCATGCTTACATCTATCCAGGAGCCTTGTAACGAGAGCGTAATTCGCTCGCGTTTTGCCAGTGCGCCTTGTTCGAAACTTGCCGGGCGCTGGGTGCTTGTGGCCACAACTCTCGCTTCCAGCATGGCGTTTATCGACAGCACGGTTGTGAACGTGGCGTTGCCCGCGCTGCAAACGAACCTGAACGCCAGCATCGTCGACGTGCAATGGGTCATCGAGGCTTACTCGCTATTGCTTTCGGCGCTTCTACTCGTCGGCGGATCTCTCGGAGATCATTACGGACGGCGCCGAGTTTTCTTGATTGGTGTCGCTCTGTTCGCTGTGGCGTCTACGTGGTGCGGCCTCGCTCCCGACGTACATCAACTGATTGTCGCACGTGCAGCACAGGGACTGGGCGCGGCCCTGCTCGTTCCAGGCAGTCTCGCAATCATTAGCAGTTCGTTTCCGGAAGACGAGCGTGGACGCGCGATTGGCACATGGTCGGGTTTTAGTGCGATTACCACTGCTATAGGACCAGTGGTCGGCGGGTGGTTGATCGAACATCTTTCCTGGCGCGCCATATTCTTTATTAATGTTCCAATCGCCCTTCTGATAATGCTTATCTCGCTGTGGCGCGTTCCGGAGAGCTCCGATAAGGAGAGCAAGGGGCTAGATTGGTTAGGCGCAATTTTAGTAACGTTCGGCTTGGCTGCTTTAGTTTACGGCCTGATCGAATCTTCACGGCTTGGCTTCGGCGATCGATCAGTGCTTGCAGCGCTGGTTGCAGCAGCCGTTCTGCTCGCCTTTTTCCTAATAATCGAGACACGGATTTCTAATCCAATGCTCCCATTGGTTCTGTTCCGATCACGAACGTTTACCGGAGCGAACCTACTGACGTTTTTGCTTTACGGCGCGCTCGGCGGCACCCTGTTTTTTCTTCCGCTCAATCTGATTCAAGTCCAGCATTACTCGGCCACCGCAGCTGGTGCAGCTTTCCTGCCATTTATCTTGATAATGTTTCTTCTTTCGCGTTGGGCGGGTGGACTCGTCGAAAGGTATGGATCGAAAATCCCGCTGGTTATCGGCCCGTTAATCGCAGCTCTCGGCTTCGGGCTTTTCATGTTGCCCGGCGTAAACGCCGGTTACTGGCAAACCTTTTTCCCGGCAGTTGTTGTACTCGGCATAGGAATGGCCATAAGCGTCGCGCCTCTTACCACGACTGTTATGAATTCGGTCGTGCAAAATCGGGTTGGCGTTGCATCGGGAATTAACAATGCAGTTGCCAGAGGAGCCGGACTGCTTGCGATCGCCGTTCTTGGAATCGTTATGCTTCACTGCTTTAATCATGCGATGGATCGGCGATTGGCTGGCGAGAATCTGCCGCCTGGGGCGTGGCAATCATTGCAAGCTCAGCGCACGAAGCTCGCGGCTGCCTCTCTCCCTGACGAGGTGGCTCAGATGACCAAACAATTGATTGGACAAACGATCGCCGAATCTTTCGTGCATGCCTTCAGGCTAATCATGGCGATTGGAGCGATGCTGGCCGCGGTGAGTGCGATGGCTGCGTGGGTTCTCATTGGAACAGCTGGACAAAAAGAAAATTCGCGTCGTCCGAAAGCTTTCGCGGATTGAATCCATTTGCTTACGATGTGATGGCTGTGGCGAAAAAAATTCACGGACTTCATCATGTGACTGCGATCGCGAGCGATCCGCAGCGAAACCTGGACTTCTATGTGGGACTTCTCGGTCTCCGTTTCGTAAAACGGACCATCAACTTCGATGATCCGGGTACCTACCATTTCTATTTTGGCGATCAGCGAGGAACGCCTGGAACGATCCTGACATTCTTTCCATGGCCGGGCGCACGGCGCGGAATTCGCGGCACCGGCCAAATCGAAGCCACGGCATTCTCGATTTCACCTAACTCGGTCGAATACTGGCTGGAGCGTTTGAAACAACAGCACGTTGCGGCGGAAAGAATACCATCGCGTTTCGGAGAAGAAGTGATTCGTTTTGTCGATCCTGACGGGCTCTTGCTCGAACTCATCGCTTCAAATTCGCTCGTATCAATTGAGCAGTGGCCGGACAGCTCGGTTCCTCAGGAACATGCACTTCGGGGGTTTCACGGTGTGTCGACTGCTTTGGAAGGGTACGAAAAGACGGCGCGTTTGCTCACCGACACGTTTGGTTACCGTTTGATCGAGGAATCGGGGAACCGGTTTCGGTTCTCATCGCATGACGACACTGCGCCAGGTCGAATCGTCGATCTGCTTTGTCTGCCTGATTCCGGCGCCGGACGTGTCGCTGCCGGGTCTGTGCATCACATCGCCTTTCGCGCGCGTGACGAACGAGAGCAACTTCAGTGGCGCGAACAACTGGTCGATCTCGATTTCAACGTTACGCCCGTAATCGATCGCATTTATTTTCATTCGATCTATTTCCGCGAACCGGGTGGCGTGCTCTTCGAAATCGCGACTGAGCCGCCCGGTTTTACTTTGGACGAAAAACTGGAGGAGCTTGGCACTCATTTGCGGTTGCCGCCGTGGCTAGACTCCGCACGCTCGCAGATCGAGAAAATTCTTCCGGCGATCCACGTGCCACACAAACAATGAAACTGCAGCCGGATTTTCTTCATGAATTCGTTCCAGGTCACTCGAACCGAACGCTCTTACTCTTGCACGGCACCGGTGGAAATGAGCGCGATCTCATACCGCTCGGGCGCGAGCTCGATCCGAATGGGTCGTTGCTTAGCCCGCGCGGAAAAATTCTGGAGAACGGAATGCCGCGATTCTTTCGTCGCCTGGCGGAAGGTGTATTCGATTTAGAAGATTTGAAAACACGCACGCTCGAACTTGCAGATTTCGTCACCGCCTCAGCGCGGCATTACAAACTAGCAGCGAACCACATCGTTGGCGTTGGTTACTCTAACGGCGCCAACATCGCCGCAAGCATGTTACTACTTCGTCC
>QHOS01000022.1 GCA_003219415.1 Verrucomicrobiota bacterium
TCGCCTCGTCCGGCAAGCGAATGCGCAGTTTCGTAGCCGCGACCACCGCGCACCTGCATCGCGTCATCGGCGATTCTCCAGGTCGTTTCGGTCGCCCACATTTTGCACATGGCGGTTTCGATGCGCAGATCGCCCGCTTTACGATCGAGCAGCGACGAGGTGAGAAACGTCATCGCTTCCATGGCGAAAAGATTCCCGGCCATTTCCGCGATTTTCCCTGCGATGGCAGCATGTTTGCCGATCGGCACGCCCCATTGGATGCGTTCGCTTGCCCATTTGCGCGAGATTTCGAGCAGCCGTTTGGAAAGGCCAACGCACGCTGCGGGCAATGTGAGGCGCCCGGTGTTCAACGTTGTGAGCGCGACCTTTAATCCGGCGCCTTCCTTCGAGATGATATTCTCGCGCGGCACTCGCACGTCTGTGAACTTCACCACTGCGTTGTAAAGCGCGCGCAATCCCATGAACCGGCAACGATAAATAATCTCCAGTCCTGGCGTATCGACATCGACAATGAACGCCGTTATTTGCTTGCGCTCTTTCCCTCCGACCATCTTCGACGGCGTCCGCGCCATGACTACTAGCACGCCTGCCTTCACGCCGTTGGTACACCAAAGTTTTTCCCCGTTTAGAACGAATTCACTGCCATCAGAGCTGGGCTCGGCGCGCAGGCTCATTGTTGCCGGATCAGACCCGGCATGTGTCTCTGTCAATGCGAACGCAGAGATTTCTCCGCCAGCAACGCGAGGGAGATACTTTTGTTTCTGCTCCTCTGTGCCGAACAAGAGGAGCGGCTGGGCGACTCCGATCGATTGATGCGCCGAAACAAGTGCCGCCACGTTTCCGTCCCAACTCCCAAGCAAAACTGCGGCCCGTCCGTAATTGCACTGCGACAAACCGAGTCCGCCATATTTCTTTGGCACCTTGATTCCAAACGCGCCGATTTCCGCAAGTCCCTTGAAATTTTCTGGAGGAATTTCACCCGTACGATCGATCTCGTCCGGATCGACGTGGTCACGCAAATAAGTTTCCAACTTCTGCAAAAATTCTTCGCCAGCGGCGCGATCTTCCGCGCTCTGCGCAGGATACGGGTAAATCCGATCGAAATCGTAGCGACCAACAAAAAGGTTGCTGGCGAAACTGCCGCGGTCCTCGAGCGGATCGCGCGCGGCTTCCGCCAATTCGAGCGCTTCCCGCTGCCCTTTCGCCATCTTCGACGTGTCGATAACGCCGGCAGCCGGCTTTTCTGGTTCGCCACCGGACTTCGCGCTGGTTTCCTCAGCGATTTGTTTTTCGGGCGCTTCGAGCGGGGATTTCATATCATCCGTTTGTCATTCCGAGCGGAGTCGCTTGCCTCGCCGTAGCTTTATAAGAAGGCTGGGAGGAATCTCTGGATTTAAGGGCGAGATCAGAGATGTCTCGACTTCGCTCGACATGAAAAGAATAGAAGCTCGGGTGGCTGTTAGTTTTAATAAAATTTCGTTCCATCGCCGGCGTGCTTTTTCAATATCTCGCACGGCGAAAATTTCTCCTCCGCCTGCGCCAGCCGTTCCAGCTCATCGACGACTTTCTTCAGTCCAAAGTGTTCCGCGAAACGTAATGGGCCACCTCGGAACGGCGCGAAACCGGTTCCCAAAATCATTCCGTAATCTGCATCCTCGGGCGAACCGACGACTTTCTCTTCCACGCAGCGCGCAGCTTCATTGACCATCAGGAGGATTAATCGCTTCGCCAGCTCCTCTTCGTTCAACCCCGAAAGCGTTCGGGGATCGCGATGCCAGTCCGGAGGAATATTCGGCCCCTCGGCGCCTTCCGGCTCGCCGTGCAATGCACGACGCCACTGCGCGAGCGATTCGTTAGGCGTCTGCGCTTTACCCTCGTATTTGTAAAAACCGGCGCCTGCTTTGCGGCCACGCATCTGGCCGTCGCGCAGCCAAAGCAAAACCGAGGAAACGTGATCCCGCCGCCCGTACGCATTTTCCAGTGTGTTGCCAATATCGATGGTAATATCGACGCCGATTTCATCGATCAATCGCAGCGGCCCCATCGGCATGCCCCATTGCACTAGCGCATTGTCAATCGTGGCAGCATCCGCGCCGCTCTCGAAAAGCTCAGCGGCATCAAGCAAATACGGAAACAAAACGCGGTTGACCAGGAAACCGGGATTGTCGCGTACAATCACCGGCAGTTTTCCAATTTGTCGTACAAAACCGAGGCTCCGATCGCGCGTCTCGTCTGATGTTTGTTTCGCAATTACAACTTCAACCAGTTTCATTCGGCTGACCGGATTGAAAAAATGAAGACCAATCACGTGCTCAGGTGAAACGGTCGTGTCGGCGAGCCTGCCGACCGGAAGGGCCGATGTATTTGTGGCGACGATCGTTTTCGGGCCGGCCTGCATTCCGAGTTCACGAAAGATTTCTTTCTTTACCTCAAATTTTTCCGAGGCAGCCTCGATGATGAATTGCACGTCGCGCAATTCCATCGGCGCGGTGGAGGCGACAATCCGCGCGCGGCCTGCTTTCGCTTTCTCCTCAGTCATCAAACCACGCTTTACGGCATCTCCATAGGTTTTCTCAATGTTCGCGAGGCCGCGATCGACCTGCTCCCGCGCGATGTCGCGCAGAATCACGGTCACGCCGCGCGAACTAAGCCATTGCGCGATACCTGAGCCCATTACGCCGGCGCCGATCACTGCGGCATGCACCACCTTCTCCAGCGGCGCTTTCGAAGTTCCTTTCTTGTACTTTTCAGCCAGGAAGAAATTGCGAATCAAGTTTTGTGTCGATTCCGATTTGCCAAGATCGACAATCGCATCCAGCTCCATCTGCAGCGATTGGTCTGGCGAAATCGATAAAGTCTTGTTGATGATTTCCCAGGCCCGTTCCGGTGCGGCGTTTTTGCAATCACTTCCGCCGCCTTCTCGACGCCAATTAGCCGCGGCAAACGGGTGCAACCGCCCCAGGCGGGAACAAGGCCCAGTGTCGTCTCGGGAAGTCCGATCCGCGTCGCCGGATCATCCGAAGCTATCCGATAGTCGCACGCCAGCGTTACTTCGTAGCCGCCACCAGCGGATGCGCCGTGTATTGCGGCGACAGTCGGGATTTTCAATCCTGCCAGCCGATTCAAAACCTGTTGCCCGTGAGCAATGAAGGCCCGCATGTCGCCGCTTTGGGCTTGTTGTAACAGCGTCTTTAAGTCAGCCCCTGCCACGAAAATGGATTTTTTTGCCGACGCGATGATCAAACCGCGCAACGAAGCATCGTTCTCAACAGAATCGAGATGTTCGTTCAACTCGTCGAGCGTAGCTGCGTCGAAGATGTTCGCGCCGGATTCAGGGCGATCGAAGACAAGCAGGCAAACGTGATCGTCGCCGATCTCGCGCCGGATCATTGGACCTGTAGCGACTGCGGGCATTACCCCCAATTTTGGAACGTTTCCGCCAAATGCCAAGCGGAGAAGCATTGCAGAATTGGAGTCATGGAGTTCGTGACATTACTCCATAACCCACCACTCCATTATTCCATTGCTGCTCCGTTGCTTTAGGCCAACGCGAATGTTAGAAACGCGACGTGGTTGGCAATCTTCTCGCGCCAGAAATCAAGAACATGATCGACGCCCGAAATTTCGGGGCGTTGCGGGAGCTGTTTCGTGAATGGCCACCAGCCGATGTCGCAGAAGTGATTCTCGATCTTCCCGAAGACGAACAGGTGATCATCTTTCGCGTCCTGCCAGCGGCGCTGGCCGCGGATGTCTTCGAATACATCGGAGTCGAGGAACAACAGAAATTGTTACGCGCGATGGCGCACGAGCAGGTCGTCGCCATTCTAAATGAGATGTCGCCGGACGATCGCACGGCGCTCCTGGAGGAATTGCCCAGCGCCGCGGCGCGCCAACTAATCCGCCTGCTCACGCCGGAAGAACGCCACGTGGCCACGGCGCTTCTGGGTTACCCGGAAGACAGCGTTGGACGTTTGATGACGCCGGACTTTGTCGCGGTGAAGGAGGATTGGACAGTGCAACACGTGCTCGACTACGTGCGCGAGTATGGCCGCGACACTGAGACGCTAAACTTCGTTTATGTGGTCGATGAGCGCGGCAAATTAATCGACGACGTGCGGATGCGTGAGTTCCTGCTCCGACCGCTTACAGCGAAGGTGAGCGATATTCGCGATCAGACCTTCGTGGCGTTGAACGTGACCGATTCGCGGCAGGACGCGCTGAATGTTTTCCGCAAGTACGATCGCGCCGCGTTACCCGTAGTCGATTCAAATGGTGTGCTGGTCGGAATCGTCACAAGCGACGACATGCTCGACGTAGCGGAGGAAGAAGCGACCGAAGACATCCAGAAACTCGGCGGTATGGAAGCGTTGGACGAACCGTACACAACCATTCCGCTTCTGCGGATGGTAAAGAAACGCGCGACCTGGCTGATCATCCTGTTTCTCGGCGAAATGCTGACCGCTACCGCGATGCAGGGTTATAACAGCGAGATCGAAAGGGCGGCCATTCTTGCGATGTTTTTGCCCTTGATCATTTCCAGTGGCGGTAACTCAGGATCGCAGGCGACGACGCTGGTCATTCGCGCGATGGCTCTCGGCGAATTGCGTCTGCGCGATTGGTGGCGCGTCGTCCGCAAGGAATTGCTGTCCGGATTTTCACTCGGTTTAATTCTTGGAACCATCGGTTTTTTCCGAATCACGCTATGGCAATACCTGCACATTTTTGATTACGGAAAATATCACTCGCTGGTTGCGTTAACTGTCGGGGCTGCGCTTGTGGGAGTGGTGCTATGGGGAACCCTGAGCGGCGCGATGCTTCCCTTCTTGCTGCGCCGTTGCGGACTCGATCCCGCGGCGTCATCAGCACCATTCGTCGCCACCCTGGTCGATGTAACGGGATTGGTAATCTATTTCAACGTCGCGTTATTCATCCTTCGCGGCACGCTGCTGTAGCCGGTATAGGCGATCGCAGTGTTGGCTCTGGCAAGAAACAGGCTGGCCGAGATCAACGCTCTCGGCTACAACTGAACAAGCTCATGTTGTCGATCCAAAAAATCTTCGGACGCGACGAAAAGTTCTATGATTTACTGGAGAAAAGCGCGGAGGAGGCAGATGCGAGCGTGCATCATTTGATCGCGTTGCTGGAACGCCTCGAACAACACGAGTCGCCACAGAGCCTTGAACAATTCATCCTGAGCCGGCGCAAGGACAAGGAAATCACACAGGAGCTGACCGAGCAGCTTTGCAAAGTCTTCATCACACCTTTTGAACGTGAAGACATTCAGGCTCTAGCCGGCGCCCTGTATAAGATACCGAAGACCGTGGAGAAGATTGGCGAGCGCGTCTTGATCTGTCCGGAGGACTTGCATGGCCGCGATTTTCGCAAACAGGTCGAGCTCCTCGATCAAGCGGCGGAAACAGTTATGGCGATGGTAAAACAATTACGCAAGGGCACGGACGCGGCAACCGCGCGCGAGATGAATGCAAGGCTCCAGTCGATTGAGGGCGAGGCTGACAAACTCGAGCTCGATCTATTGCGCGACCTTTACCAGGGCGATTACGAAGCGAAACAGGTGATTTTTCTGCGCGATCTGTTCGCATTGATCGAAAAGGTCATCGACCGTTGCCGCGATGCAGGAAACATCGTCCTTGAAGTGGCGCTGAAGTATTCGTAGCCCGCTGCCCACTGCGGCTATGTTTACGTTTCTCATCGTCGTAGTCGCAGCGATCATCTTCGAATACAGCAACGGCTTTCATGACGCCGCCAACGCGATCGCGACGGTCGTCTCGACCAAAGTACTCACGCCGCGCCAGGCCATTGCGATGGCGGCATTCTTCAATCTCACAGGCGCTCTCCTTGGCGGCGCGGTGGCCTCGACGATCGGCAAAGGCCTTGTGGACACGAACGTTGTCACAATGCCCACAGTGCTTGCTGCTGTCGTCGCTGCGTTCGTGTGGAACATCACCACGTGGTGGTTCGGTTTGCCTTCGAGCTCGAGTCACGCGCTCATCGGCGGACTTTGCGGGGCGGCGCTTGCGACGGCGCGCGGCGATTGGTCAGTAATAAAGTGGAACGCTGGCATCTGGCCGAAAGTCGTTGTGCCAATGATCACCTCGCCACTTGCTGGCTTTATTTTTGGCGGGCTACTGATGTTCTTGCTTTTCGCAGCGCTTCATCGCTTCACGCCACACTTCGTGAACACGCTCTTTGGCAAACTGCAAATCTTCAGCGCAGCGTGGATGGCTCATAGCCACGGTTCAAATGACGCGCAAAAGACGATGGGTATCATTGCGCTCGCGCTTTTCACCGGCACCAAAGCCGGTAGCTTCGATCACTTGCCCGGCTCACTCGCTTTTCTTAAGACTCCGACCTTCGTCCTGCCGATCTGGGTCGTGGCTGTCTGCGCGTTAACGATGGCCGTTGGGACCGCCGCGGGCGGCTGGCGCATCATTCGCACGCTGGGCCACCAAATGGTGAAGTTGCAGCCAGTGAACGGATTCGCCGCCGAGACAACCGCTGCAGTAATTATCCAAGCCGCGAGCTACTACGGAATTCCGCTCTCAACCACACACGTAATCACAACATCGATCATGGGCGTAGGCGCAGTGAAACGTTTCAGCGGAATGCGATGGACAGTCGTCGAGCGAATCATATGGGCCTGGCTATTTACCCTGCCAGCAAGTGGAATCGTTGGTTACGCCCTCGAGCGTGCCGCGGCTGCGTTGTTATCCTGAGCGCAAGCGAAGGACTCTCAAAAAAATCGAGGGTCACGCTGAGACATTCATGTGACCCATCACCCTGTGTGAGGTCCCTCATCGTCTGCGCGACTCGGGATGACAACGCATTCAACGCTCACTCAATCCGCGGACAAATCGGCAACTGCCTCGGCAACGCCACACCACGGAACAGACGCCTTCATCGAAATCCACACGCAGATCGGATCTGTTGCTACAACTTATCTAGATCTTCGATGACTTTCTCCATTCCGCTAACCACAAGCGCAAACCGATCGTAGTCGAGCTTGTCGGGCGTGTCGTTAGCTGAATGATAGTACGGATATCGAAAGGGCGCCGTGTCGGTGACCATGATGCCGGGATAACCGTGTCGCCAGAATGACCATTGATCCGACCAACTGACGCCTGGAACGAATGAGGGAAGCGCTGCGCCTTCGGATGGAATCTTTGCGTGTTTGCGGAAAAGCGAAACGATACGACGGAGCAACGTGCGTGAATGAACGTTGCTGACGAATCCGATAAAGTTACCGACGTTTGGATAAAACGCGCCCAATACCCGCGACGGATAGGTTTGCGAATTGGGTGCATCGGAAAAATAGCCGATCGTTTCGAGGCTGATCATGGCGGAGATCTTGTCGCCGCGCGCTTTGCATCTACCGGCGTAAATGTTGCTTCCCATTTCATCCAATAAGAAATAAGGCGGCTCTTCGTTCACGAACGCGACAAAGCGCATCGTGTGCTGCGTCTTTCTGTTGGCAAAGCGTCGCGCCAAAGCAAGCGTTGCAGCGACACCGCTGCCATTGTCGTTCGCCCCCGGCGAACCAAATACTGAGTCGTAATGTGCGCCGATTAGAAGAACCTCTGGACGAGTTCCGGGTATCTCGGCTTCGATGTTGTGACAGGCTTGGCCGCGCAGTTCATAACTGTCTCGCCGCGGATGAAGACCAGCTTGTGAAAAGGAGTTCTCGATAAAATCGGCAGCGGCGTTGAGCTGCGCGTAGTGCCACATATTTCGCTCGCCAATTTCTCCGGCGAGTTTTTGCACATCGGCACGAAGCTCTTCGCGTAGCGTAAATTCATCAGACGACAACGGCGCAGCCTTCGAAATATTTTTGCCGGGCATCCTCATTCCGAACCACCAGAGTAACGCCAAAATCGCTGCGACAGCGATTGTAATGCGCAGGGCGCTTACGAAAAGTTTTGAGAGAGCAGCTGACCGCACGAGCAGTATTTCCTAACGGTAGGGACGGATCGCCGAGCCGTCCGTCCGTCGACGCGCTCTACCAATTATTCGAATGTTACGCGATCTTTTTTCGAAATCGCAAGGCGCAGAGAGCAAAAAGCAAGTTCGACATCAGAATGAGAACGACGAGATTCTGCCAGTATTCGAAGAGATTTGCGCCGCGCAGAATGATGGCGCGCATGAGCGCGATAAAATAGGTCGTGGGAAAGAGTGTGCCAAGCGCATAAAAAATCCACGGCATCGTTTCACGTGGAAAAATGAAACCGGAAAAGAAAACGCTCGGCAACAGAAACACCATCGACATTTGCAGCGCTTGCATCTGATTTTCAGCATAGGTCCCTACGAGCAAACCGAGGCTCAGCAACGCAAAGACATAGACCAGCGTTGAAAACAGCATCGCTACGATATTGCCCTCGATGGGGACGAAAAATACAAACCGCATAACAAGAAAGAGGACCACCGCCATGGCCATTCCGATGCACAAATACGGCACGAGCTTACCGAGCATCAGGCCCGCGCTACTCAAGGGACTAACGAGTAATTGCTCCAGTGTCCCGCGCTCTCGTTCACGCACAAGGGCCATGGCAGTAGCGACTGTCGTTCCGATCTGCAGGACGATCCCAATCACACCCGGCACATAAAAATTCGGGGCGCGCATTGCCGGGTTGTAAAGCATCTGGGGGCGAATATCGATCGGCACTCCCTGGCGGCCGGTCTCACGCAAAAGCGATTCCACGGATTGGGTCAATGCCACGCCGAGGCCCGTGTTAAGGGCTTGGAGAGCTGTTGTGGAATTGGATCCGTCGACAAGCAATTGCACCTGCGCGGAGTGGCCTGCGTTAAGGTCGCGGGTGAAGTTTGGCGGAATGTCTAGCGCAGCGTAGGCGCGGCCCTTGCGCATTTCGCTCTTCAGTTGCTCCAAACTTTGCACTTCACCAACCACACGAAACGTCTCTGTATTCACGAAGCGATCGATCAACAGACGACTCTCCACCGTGCGGTCTTCGTTCAGAATAAGCATCGCCATGTGTTTTACGTCGTTGTCCAGCGCATAACCGAACGCGACCATCTCGATCAACGGCGGAAAAAACATGAAGAAAAGCGTCATCGGATCGCGCCAAACGATGATGAATTCTTTGAACAAAATTGCGCCGAGCCCGCGAAAGAATTTGTGTTTCATCAGGCAGCCTTCTGTTGTTCAGCAGCATGTTTCGCTGAAAGCTCGACGAACACGTCCTCAAGCGAAGGGCCTATTTCGCGAATCTCGGAATGATCGACGCCGACTTTGCGTAGTTGTTCGTCTATGTGCGCGCGCTTGACGCTCTCATCGACCAGCAAATGCATCGATTGACCGAACACCGTCGCACTGCGCACTCCACGCATTTCGTGCATTGCGCGCAATGCCGTGGTCACATGATCGCAAGTCACGTCGAGCCGGCGCGTTCCGGGCGGATTTACATCCGGTAGTTTTTTTAGCTCGTCCGGCTCACCACATACAATCAACTTCGACATGTAAATGTAACCCACGTGATCGCAGCGTTCCGCTTCGTCCATGTAATGGGTCGTGACGAAAAGGGTCATGCCTTTACCGGCGAACTCGAAAAGCAAATCCCACAGTTCGCGGCGGGCGACCGGATCAATGCCAGCCGTTGGCTCATCGAGAAACAGCACGGTCGGCCTGTGCATAAGCGAGCAAGCCATTGCCAAACGTTGACGCCAACCGCCGGAAAGCTGCGAGGCGCGTCTGCCGATGTACGGCTCAAGATGCGTTGTTGCGATCATTTCGTCGCGCCGTTGATCCAATTCGCGACCGCTCAAGCCATAAAGTTTTCCGGCGAAGATGAGGTTCTCATTCACGGTCAGCTCGTCATAGAGCGAAAATTTTTGCGACATGTAGCCGATCATTTCTTTGATCGGCTCGGCATCTCGCACAACATCATGGCCCCCGATGCGCGCCGTGCCCTCAGTAGGCTCGAGAATTCCGCACAACATCCGGATCACGGTTGTTTTCCCGGAACCATTCGGCCCGAGAAACCCGAAGATCGATCCTTTTCCGACCGAGAATGAAATATGATCAACAGCCGTGAACGTGCCGAATCGCTTCGTCAGCCCATCCACTTCGATCATCGATTCACTCATAAAGTCAGCGGGAAAAAATCGGGATTGGCATCTTCGCCCACTAAACACACGAAATATCCGAAATGAAATTCACAGTAATCTTTTCGTGTTTTTCGTGTGTTTCGTGGGCACCGCTACTCATTTCACATTGGGAAAATAAACATCAGCAGCCATTCCGGCGCGCAAACGATCGTCGTCGGGAGGCAAACGAATCTTCACCCCAAACACCTGTTTGATACGGTCCGCGACCGTTTGCACGTTGCGCGGGGTAAATTCGGCCTGACGATTTATTTGCTCTACGACGCCGTCGAAATCTTTGCCGGGAAAGGAATCGACACGGACCCGGACGTGCTCGCCCAGTTTGATCAAACCCAGCCAGGATTCCGGAACATAAACGCGAACCCAGACGTGTCCGGTCAGCAGCAGGGTGGCGGCTTCGCGATTCGCCGGCAGCACATCGCCAGCTTTCACACTGAGCACCTCCAGGACGGAATCGGCCGGAGCAACGACCTGCATTTCCGCTAGCTGCGCGTCGATATCGGCAAGCTGTGCACGCGCCTGCGCGATACGCATCTTCGCAGCGGCAAGGTTCTTCTCCTGCGTTTTCGCGGAGCTTCCCGCGCGTTCAGCATCACTCGAAGAAACGACTCTCCGCTGAAGTAAATCCTGCTGACGCCGTGCTTCATCTTGCAAGAACACCAATTGCGCCTGTTGTGCGTCCGCATCGTGGAGCGCCGTATCGATTTGTGCGGCGGCAAGATCGCGACGCGCTCGCAGCTCTGACGCATCCAATTGCGCTATCAGTTGGCCTTCGTGCAAATGGTCGCCTTCCCACGCCAAAATTTTTTCGACGCGGCCCCCCGCGCGCGGGCCCACATGCGCCTCGTCCACTTCGATGGTTCCCGAGACCGCCTTCCCGCGACCGCTGCAACCGATGAGCAACAGAATCATTGTCAAAGCCCGCGCTGCGTGCATCAACTCCGAAAGTCTTCGCGAGTCGCGATTGTTTCGGGGTTGTTCGCGACGGCGAACCCGTCCCGCTACACAGTGGGCAGATCGATTTTCCATAAGCGATGACTCATTCACGCTTTTCGGCCCTTTGATGTCAGCGCGCCTTCGAGAACAATCTTAAGAATCCCGGTGAAGCCTTCTTTCGGCATCATCCCAAGCTCCTCCATCTTCGGCGGATTCATGATGGATTGAACCATTGCCAGCAAAATTTCGATAATCAGTTTGACCGGAACATCCTTGCGCACCATTCCCGCGCGTTGGCCCTCGACGAAAAATTTTCCGAAGTATCGCTGAATTAGCGCGGCCCGGCGGCGTTCGACGAGTTTAAAGACTTCGGGTGCTTTCTGGCGCATATCGCGCACGAACGGCGGCTTGATCTCATCCAATTCGCGGTGCGTACCGGCCAACAAGTCCCGCAAAGCCGCCGGGAAATCGTGCGGATGCGAGCGCGTAACTTCCTTCAGTGCCGCTTCGACGCTGGCGAGCTTATCGGCCAGCACAGCCTCGAGCAGATCGAACTTACCCGGAAAATGCGCGTAGAGCGTTTTCTTGCTGATGCCTAGCTCCTCCGCCAGATCGTCCATGGTCACACTGCGGAACCCGTGACTGAGAAAGTGGATCCGCGCAGCGTCGACAATTCGCTGCCGATGCGGATCGCGCTTTCGGCTTCGCGGCCGCGATTTGTGTGCCCGTTTCATATTCATGGTAGTCTTATCACAGCATGGAAACTAATCCAGTATATTTGGTTTCCATAGTCGACAGTCGGATATTTTGATGTCTCACTTTTTACTCAGGCTGCTGCAAACTGGGAAAATCCCTCAAAAAAGCCAAGCCAGATTGCTAACACAATGACGATGGCCGGTTACTCAGGAACACCGCTACCGCAGAAGTTGGGAATCAAACCGGGTCTGACCGTTGTCACAATTAACACGCCAGCAAACTATCGTCGATTGCTGGGTGCAATCCCCGAAGGCGTAACTTTTTCCGACTATTTGAAGCCGGATTCGAGTTTTGTTCACGTGTTCATCAACAAGCGCAGCGAATTGGAGAAGCAATTGGCGATCTTGCGTGAGAAAATCGCCGACACCGGACCAGTTTGGGTTTCCTGGCCAAAAAGATCATCCGGCGTGTCAACTGACGTAACAGAAGATGTGGTTCGCGCTGTCGCGCTGCCGCTGGGATTTGTCGATGTAAAAGTGTGCGCGATTGATGAAACCTGGTCTGGGTTGAAACTGATGGTCCGAAGAGAGAACCGAAAATGAAAACGCGTTGCTTTGATCACATTGATTTGCGAGTGGAAAACATGGAGGTAGCAATTAAGTTTTACGGACAATTTTTGCCGCAGCTCGGATTTGTTCGTGAACGGCACGAACCGTCGCCCCGCCCGGAAGCCGGCGGCGATTTCCATACTTTTTATTCTGCAGGCATCGACAAGCCGTCGGAGTTTTTCGTGATTGACGAGGACAAGAACCACCAGCCGAACGGAACGCGCATCGCATTCTGGGCCGATACGCGAGACGAAGTCGATCGTATTGCAGAACTGGTGCGGCAAGCAGGCGGAAAAAATCTGGAAGGTCCGGAAATCTGTGTCGAGTACAGCCCGGGCTATTACGCGTTCTTCTTCGAGGACCCTGACGGCAACAAATTAGAAATCTGCTGCCGGGAAAGTCCGATCGTTGCCGCTTAGGAAGGCAACTCGCCAGCTGATCGCGTGTGAGCTGTTTGTTGTTTGAAACGCAAAAGCTCAATCGACAGTCCGACAAACAGCAGCAACGTGGCGAAAAATGTATTGCCGTAGAGCTGCGCACCGCGCGGAAATATCAAGCCCACAGCGAGCAACGCTAGCGCTGACAAGGTCCACCACAAAATAGTCGAGCCTTTCCCAGCGAACACTCGCTGCGTTACTACGGCAAATGGCAGCATCAGCCAGGAATAAAAGTATCCAAACGAGAGTGGCGTGACCATCAGCATCAGTAAAAGGAGCAGAGCAAATTCGATCGCATCAGTCTCTGTTGTTCGCATGTCGCGTCGAGGCATCGCAGCGATAAACAAGATGCCAAGAGCTAGCGCTACGCTGATGATGATTGCGTTGACGACTCGAAAGTTAAGATCCGCAACATTTACATAAACTGGTGTGTGCGGAGCCGAAGCAGCATCGGCATCTACGTGGCGTAGCAGGCGATTGCTTACGCCCACGAGTGATTGATTTTTCCACGTGTAGCTGCGCATGGGACGCTGCCCCACGGTCACGTCGCTGTATTTCAACATTCCAGCGCTCCACTTCTCGAGGTCGTGCCAGCCTCGTTCGAATCCTCGAAGCGGGGCCGGCAAGATGAAAAGCAAAAACAAGAGCGTCGCGACAAGGCTAACAGCTGCTTTCCAGTAACGCCGGTAAACGAGATAAATGATGGCAAGTACCGGAAACGCTTTGATCGCAGCAGCGACTGCAATGAGGCTGCCAGCCACGATTTCGCGTTTTGTCCGCAGCGCAACAAAAGCGCCAAGCATCAGGGCAAGTAAAACCAAGCTCGGCTGACCAAGGTGATAACTTGACCAGATATAGACAATCACCAGCAGGCTCGGAATTAGGTATAGCCATGAGTTTGTTGTGCCTCGATTGCCTGCAGCGAGAACAGCGCTCAACTTCGCGCTGTAAAACCAGGCGACCGAGTTGATCGCGACGAGAAGAACAATCAATCCTCCTTGCCCAAGCAGACTCGCGCCCGCAAGAAAGAGCGCGCATGGCGGCGGATACATGAAATCGTATTTCCCGGCGCGGAAGAAATAGATCTCATCGCCCGCCAGCACATGTTTGCCGGTGGCGTGCCAGAGTTCGTAATCAAAGATGCTGTGGCCGCGGAGGTACCGCAGGATCGGAAGCGCGGAGAAGACTGTCGCTATCGCGATGAAAGTCCAAAGCAATCCGTGAAGCGCGACTGGGCTTTTGAATCGGCGATCTAAGGTGGACCACAACGTCACGGTTGAGGAGTCCTCACGTTTGTCATGTTGAGCGAGGCGAAACATCTCTGGTTATTTCAGCTAGTTCCATCTCAGGAAGCACCGAGATTCTTCGACTCGCTCAGAATGGCAGTGAAGGCGCTCTTGATCTCGCTGTCGCTTGCCTGTGTGTTTGGCAAATCATTTCGTCGCGGCGATGGGCGGCCGCGCCTTGTGCCAGTCTGTGGTCTGTTCGTAGGCATGCGCGATTTGCAAAATGCGCGCTTCATCCAGCGGTTTGCCTAACAACTGCAAACCGATCGGCAGGCGATGCCCGTCCACCTCCGTGAAGCCACACGGCACGCTGATTCCGCAGATTCCAGCGAGGTTGGCTGCGATCGTGAAAATATCGGCGAGATACATTTGCAGCGGATCTGCGGTGCGCTCGCCTAGTTTGAACGCCGGCACCGGTGACGTGGGTGAAATCAACGCATCGACTTTCTCGAAGGCCTCCGCGAAATCCCGGCGGATCAACTCGCGCACTTTTTGCGCCCGCAAATAATAGGCGTCGTAATATCCGGAGCTCAAGACATACGTGCCGAGAATGATGCGACGCTTCACTTCCGGTCCGAAACCTTGCTCACGCGTGTGGCCATAAAGATCGAGCATGTCCCTGGGATTTTCCGCTCGAAATCCATAACGGACTCCGTCGAAGCGAGCGAGGTTGGCGGAGGCTTCCGCCGTGGCCAGAATGTAATAGACCGCGACGGCGTAATCAGTATGAGGCAACGAGACATCGACAATCTCGGCACCTAACGAATTCATCTGTTTCACTGCCGCGTCGATCGCAGCTTTCACCTGTGGATCGATCCCTTCGATCATGTATTCCTTCGGCACACCCAACCGGACTCCGCGCAAATCGTTTCCGAGTTTTGCAACATAGTCAGGCACCGGCTCGTCGAGAGACGTGCTGTCTTGCGGATCATGCCCTGCGATCGCGTTCATGATAAGGCAAGAGTCGCGGACGGTTTTGGTCAACGGCCCGATTTGATCGAGTGACGAAGCGAACGCGACGAGACCGAATCGCGAGACCCGACCGTAAGTGGGTTTGAAACCGACGACGCCCGACAGCGCAGCGGGTTGCCTAATTGAGCCGCCCGTATCGCTGCCCAACGCACCGAACGCAGCGTCCGCCGCGACTGCTGCCGCCGAACCGCCACTCGAGCCGCCCGGTACGCGCGACAAATCCCACGGATTGCGCGTCAACTTCACCGCAGAATTTTCGGTGGACGAACCCATGGCAAACTCGTCCAGGTTCGTTTTTCCAAATGGGATTGCGCCCGCAGCGCGCAATCTTTGAACGACAGTGGCGTTGTACTCGGCTCTATAACCGCGCAAGATCTTTGAGGCGCACGTGCAAGGCTGACCCATCACATTGATGATGTCTTTAATCGCAAGCGGGACGCCGCCCAATGGAAGATCGACATTCGCCGTGTCCGCTTCTTTAAGCGCAGCATCAATGTCCAGCGACAGATAAGCGCCAATTTCTCCATCGACAGCTTCAATGCGTTCTCGCAAAGCACCGATAGCTTCCCGCGCGGAAACTTCCCTGCGACGCAACAATGATTGCAAATCGGCGATGCTAAGCGCCGGCAGATCCTTCTCCGTCATTCCACAACTTTGGGGACGATAAAAAGACCGTTGGCCTTTCGGGGGGCATTGCTCAACGCTTGTTCTGCCGTAAACCAGTCACGCGGCGCGTCCTCGCGAAAAACATTAAAAACCGGAAGTGCGTGAGCAGCCGCTTCCACACCGGTCACGTCAGTCTGACGAAGTTTTTCGACGTAATTCAGCACATCGCCCAATTGCTTCTGAAAAGCGTTCGCTTCCTCTTCGGACAGATTGATCCGCGCCAGCCTGGCGACGTACGCAACATCGAGATCCGCGGCCCCGGCCATGGCTGTCGTTCAGGAATGCAGGTTGCTGATTAGCCAGATGACGACTCCAGCAAGCGCCACCAGAAGAAGGAGAAAAATGATTTGGCCGTCTCGTCGCTCTTTGCGCATCGAACGAGGACGCCGGGAACGTCTGCTTTCGTGCTGGTCATGCGACGCCACCGAGACGCGGAATCGTTTATTGGTTCGATTATCTTTTGACCCTTGTTCCGTCCTGTTTTTCTCGATTTGCGGCACCTTCGCAACAAGCCGCTCGAGTTTTTCGAGTCTCTCACGCAGGTCCGCTTCCTGGCGTGCAATTTCTTCCTCCCTGCGACGAAGCGGCGGGCTGGACTTGGACGAACGACGAAACATCGCCATCACTTACTCGCCATCCAAACGAAAAGAGCGAGGGCAACAGCGCCAAAGATAATCAGAGGCAAAGTCAGTGCGACGCCAATCTGGAACCACTGAACAAATGAACGTCCGTCGCTGCTCTCGTAAGCGTCTGTGCCCACGTCAGGCAGCGACGCATCGCCTTCATGTCCACCCGCTGCCTGCAACCTGCTGCGTTGCTCATTGTAGACCGTGCGCGCCTCATCCACTGTGCTTAAAGCCCGGCTCAGTTCCTTGTGTAAATCGGATGGGTTCCAGCTCTTTGGATCAATCGCTTCAATTAATTCCAAATGCTGGCCGAAACTCTCCCGGGCTGCGCGAATTTGCTCGAGCCGGCTTTGTGCGTTGTACCCCTCGCGCTCAAGCACAACGAGCGAGCGAGTCAGTTTATCGGCCATCTCCGCGCGACCGTGCTCTAATTCTTCCTGACGACGACTTAGTTCTTCCAGCTCGCGCTTTTGTTTTTCGATCTGCTCTTGCTGGCGTTTGAGCTGGAGCAGTTGGTCCTGCGCTTTCTGCACTTGCGAATCCAAATGCTCGGGAGAATTGGCTTCGTCCTCGCTCAATTCGAGCATTTGTTCACTCGATCGAAATTTTTCTGCCATGACAGATGGTGATTCGCCGTGCGCGCTGTAGCGCATATTAAATGGCTCACTTGAGAATTCCACATATTTCTCGGTAAGCACGCGCGAAAATTTCGTGTCGACATCTGTTCCGCCGCCACGTCGTGTCATCTCGAACGAAACGAGGGACCTCGCCTACGAAGTTTGCGTCACCTCGGGCGGTCAGCGTAATCGATCTCTCTTGTCGGAGGTCCCTCGCTGCGCTCGGGATGACATTTGAGCGTGCTACCGTCCCGGCATCATTTCCAGAAGGAAGCCTTTGAAATATTCCGTTTCGGGAATTGTCGGCAGCACGGGATGATCGGGCGCTTGCTCGAACCGGCGTAACCGTCGGGCGGACCGCCGGGCGTCGACAAGCGCATCGGCGATTGCCTGCGAAAATGCGGTATCGCTCACGTGATGGGAACATGAAAAGGTCGCCAGCAGGCCATCCTTTGACAACAGCTTGAACACGCGCATGTGCAATTCCCGGTAGCCACGCAACGCGTCGCGCAATCCGCTCCTGGTTTTTGTAAACGACGGCGGATCGAGAACAATCAAATCATACTGCACCCCGGCTTTTTCGGCCGCGCGCAGGAACTGAAAGACATCCTGCTCGATCCATCGCACTTCCAGATCATTGCGCACCGCGTTTCGTTTCGCACCTGCGATGTTCTCGGAGCTTTCTTCAACCCCGGTCACATCCGCCGCGCCCGCGCGGACGCAGGTCAGCGCAAATGCTCCCTGATTGGTGAAACAATCCAGAACGCGCCGGCCGTGCGCATATCCAACAAGGACCGAATAATTGTGTTTTTGATCAAGATAAAAACCGGTCTTTTGTCCATGCAAAAGATCGATTTCGAACTTTACGCCTTCGATTTCGATCCCGATTTGCGATGGACTGTCTCCGCGCAAAACGCCGCTGCGTAATTCCATCCCTTCCGCCTTGCGGACAGGCGCGTCATTTCGTTCGATGATCGTGGCGTTTCCAAAGAGATCGATGACCGCATTGGCGATCAAATCTTTTCGCATGTCCATCGCCAGAGTCAGCGTTTGCATCACGAAATGATCGCCGTATCTGTCGATGATCAACCCCGGCAAGCCGTCGCTTTCGCTCCAAACGACACGGCAGAGTTTGGGATCGACACCCCGTCGTGTCCGGTATTCTGTCGCTTGGGCGATGCGTCGTTTGAAGAAATCCAGATCCAGTTCCTGTTTTCGACGCGAAAAGCGGCGCCCCACGATTTGTGACTTGGAATTGTAGATCGCGCTGCCGATCAGACGATCCTTACCGTCCTTTAGGGAGATGACATCGCCGTCCGCCGGTTTTCCAAAGACTTTCAGCACTTCGCTGGAAAATACCCAATCGTGTCCGTGCAGAATTCGCGCTCGCGGTTTGACAACGATTCCGGCCATGGTTTCAAATGAAGTGTGAAACGTGAGAAGTGATTAGTGAGAAGTAATTAGGCTGCCCACTTCTCACCTCTTACGTCTCACTAATCACTACGCATATGCAAACCGCCACACAATCGTCCATCGAACTACCGGGAATCAAGAAATTGCGCAGCGGCAAGGTGCGCGAAGTTTTTGATCTTGGCGACACGCTTCTGTTTGTCGTAACCGATCGGATCTCGGCTTTCGACGTGATCCTGCCCGACCCGATCCCGCACAAGGGCGCCGTGCTCAATCAAATTTCCGCGTTTTGGTTCAAGCGTTTCGGGGACATCAAGAATCACCTCGTGACGGCGAATTTCGAAGAGTTTCCGAAGGAGTTGGAATCGTTCCGCGAGCAGCTCGCGGGACGCTCGATGATCGTGAAGAAAACGAAGCCGCTCGCGGTGGAATGCGTGGTGCGCGGTTATCTGGCTGGCTCCGGATGGAAAGAATATCAGGAATCGCAGAACGTTTGTGGAATCGAGCTTCCGGCCGGACTAAAACAAGCCTCGCAATTACCGAAGCCAATCTTCACGCCGTCGACGAAAGCAGAGCAAGGTCATGACGAGAACATCGACATGAAACAATGTGTCAGGATTCTCGGCGATGAAATTGCCAATCGCTTGAAAACGCTGAGTCTCGAAATTTATTCGCTCGGCCGCGAATATGCGGCGCAAAAGGGAATCATCGTTGCAGACACGAAATTCGAGTTTGGCATCGTCGATGGAGAATTGCTTTTGATCGACGAATGCCTCACGCCGGACTCTTCACGGTTCTGGCCGAAAGATGAATACATTGTCGGGCAGAGCCCGCCGAGCTTCGATAAACAATTCGTGCGCGATTATCTGGAGACACTCGACTGGGACAAAAGTCCGCCTGCTCCGCGTCTCCCGAGAGATGTTATCGAGAAAACGTCGGCGAAATACCTCGAAGCATTTCGCCGCTTAACCGGCAACGAGATCGCAAACGCTTAGAAGTCATCTCATTGATGACGCTGTCATGTTGAGCGAAGCGAAACATCTCTGACTGTTCCAGCGAAAGACTGCTCCGAAAATGATCAGAGATTCTTCGCTTCGCTCAGAATGTCATTTGTGAGATAGCTTGCAGACGGACTCGCTTGTCGATTCAAGTGCTCGGGACTCATAACGAAATGTCACTAACCCGGCCGGACATACTGTTCATCATGACGGATCAGCAGCGATTCGATACCATCGCTGCGCTCGGTAATTCGCACATTTATACGCCGAATCTGGATCGTCTGGTGCGCAGGGGAATCAGCTTTTCCAATGCGTACGCGACTTGTCCGATTTGTATCCCGGCGCGGTACACGATCCGTACAGGCTGCGAACCGGTGACCACGCGCGCCTTCAGCAACGCAAAGCCAAAGCCGGCAGCGGGGCAGGCTGCTGAAATGGAAGCGCGTTGCGGACCGTATCTGGCGCGCACAATGTCGCGCCTGGGATACCGGACTTTTGGAATCGGGAAGTTCCATACATATCCCTGGAATGAAGACGTAGGTTACGAAACCCTGTGGCGCAGCGAAGAGACGTACCATCCGCCGGCGCGCGAAGGCGACGACTATGGTTCATGGCTGACGAAGGAGCATCCGGCGTTCGATTTTCTGGAGCAACCTTTTGGGGAACGCACCGAGATGTATTACCTGCCGCAGCGTAGTCCGCTCCCTGCGGAATTAGGTGCTGAATGGTGGGCGACTGGCCGTGCTGTACAGGAGATTACAAGCTCGGATAATTCACGCCCTTTTTTCGGTTTTGTATCGTTTGTCGGCCCGCATCCGCCGCTGGCTCCGCCAATTCCTTTCAACCGGATGTACGATCCAGATCGACTGCCGGACATCGTTCTCGGCAGCGTCGAGGAAGATCATCTGGACGAAGAAATTCCCTTCATGCGATATGCCGTTTGGGCGGAAGCAATCAACCCGGCGCTGGCGCGAATCGTGAAGGCCCGATACTACGGCGAGATCAGCTACCTGGATCATTGTCTCGGCCGAATCCTCGACGCGATCGAAGCGCGCCCGAAATCGGAGAATGTTCTTGTCTGCTTCTTTTCGGACCATGGAGATCTTTTGGGTGATCATCATGGTTGGCAGAAACACAACTTTTTTGAAGCCGCCAGCCGTGTTCCGCTCCTGCTGAGTTGGCCGGCAACGCTGTCGAAGGAAACTGTCCGGAATGAATTGATCAGCCTTGCGGACTTATTCGGAATTGCGACTGAGGCGGCTGGTCAGTGCGACGTGCGAGAGGGGATAAATGTTCTGAAATTGTTGCGAGGCGAATGCGCACGGCGCCAGTATCTTGTTGGTATGGTTGAACCTCCCGGCTCGCACGATTTCAAACTCATGGTGGTTACCGATGAGTGGAAATACATTTTCATGGCAAACGGTGGACGGGAACAGCTCTTCAATCTCAGGCAAGATCCCAACGAACTGTCAAACTCCGTCGCATCGGATTCTAAAATCAGGAACGATCTGCACGCTTTGGGTGTGCAAGCATGCCAGGCGCCAGGCGCGATAGACGCCCTCGATGGCAAAAAGCTACGCGCGTTTCCTTTCCGCGAGCGTCCACGGACGCGCATCTATCAATTCGACCGGTCGCGCGGGGTCGTTGGATTTCCGGATCGACCAGAGGACGCGTTGAAAAGTTTCGACCCCGTCACCTCGAAGCGAGCGAACTGATAGTGCGCCAAACAGTATTTTACTTTAATGAGCACGTTGATTCGACTCTCTCTTCCCAAGGGAGAGGATAGGGCGAGGGTTTGCAGCCTTGACTACTGTACGCTTTCGTAACCCCTCACCTCAATCCTCTCCTCTTGCAGCAAGGGGAGAGGCGGTCAGCAATGCCAAGATTTTAACGGAGCTTTATACGTAACGTGACTTGTCACGTTATACGCTAGGATGGAAACGCCTTTGGACGACCAGGAAAGTCTGGGCGTCGGTCTCAAGCCCGGGGACGCGCATTATCGCGCGTATGTCGGTCCTCCGGAAGATTACGATTTGATCGCAGCGATGGCGTTCAACCTCCTGACCACACTGGGTCTGCGGCAGCATCATTCCCTGCTCGACGTGGGATGCGGTTCTCTTCGGATTGGCCGCTTGTTAATTCCTTATCTGAATCGCGGAAAGTATTTTGGTGTCGAGCCGAATGAATGGCTGGTGGAGCAAGGAATTAAGCGGGAGCTCGGAGAGGCGTTGTTGGAAATCAAACGCCCGACATTCTTTTTTTCCGATTCACCGGAAACAATTGCCCAGGCGAAAGTCTCATTCGATTTCGCTCTGGCTCAATCGATCTTTAGTCACTGCGGACTGGATCTGATCAAAAATTGGCTGTCCGCAATTTCGGGCTCACTTGCTGAAGATGGAGCTTTGGTCGCCACGTTTTTACCCGGAGAGCAGGACGCGCCAATCAGAGGCTGGGTCTATCCCGAATGCGTGAATTACAGGCCAGCGACAATGAGACAAGCCGCGGCAGAAGCAGGTTTGCGATTTGAACTTCTGGATTGGAGACATCCCAGGCAAACGTGGGCACTTTTCGCCGCGCCAAAGTTTGATTCGGGATGGTTCAAGAACAAACCTCTCACCTGGAATGCAGGAGTGGCAAAGGCGCTAGCGAAGAACAAAGCCGGGAATGTTCCCTCTGCCGCGCCAGCGGCTTCTGCCGATTTCTCGCACGCGGAAGGCCACGTCTACGAACAGGACGGATTGCGATCGATTCACAATCATGAATTCATGGACGATCCGGCTTTTCGAAAGGCTTACGAGCGCGGTGTTCGCGCGGCAGGCGACGATTATCGGTGGCACTGGCGGGTTCACGTCGGTCTGTGGGCAGCGGCCAGCGCCGCGCGGCTCGAAGGCGACTTCGTCGAATGCGGAGTGAACCGCGGGTTCCTCTCCTCAGCGATCATGGATTATCTGAACTGGGATTCTTTGGGAAAACACTTTTATCTGCTGGATACTTTTCGGGGCTTGGACGAACGGTTTGTTTCATCTGCAGACAGGGCTTCAGGAGCAGTGGAGAAAAACAAGAAGAGCCTGGATTCGGGATTTTATGTCCAGGGGGTTGAAGATGTCCGAGCGAATTTTTCTCAATGGAAAAATGTCTCTCTCATCGAAGGATCGATTCCGGAAACCCTGTCGCAGGTTCGCGCGGAGAAGATCGCCTACCTGCATCTTGATATGAATTGTTCGGCGCCCGAGATTGCAGCGATCCAGTTCTTTTGGGAGCCTCTCGTCCCAGGCGCATTTGTGCTTCTCGATGACTATGCCTATTACGGCTATCTTTCGCAGAAAATTGTCATGGATCAGTTCGCCCAGGAAAAAGGGATCAAAATTTTGTCGTTGCCCACTGGCCAGGGGCTCTTGGTGAAGCCGGTCGACAGTCGTTAGGCAGAATGGGTGAGCCGTCTCCGAGTTTGAAGGTCTGCCCGGTATGCGGCGGCGGGCAGTTCACAAAGGACCCAGTGCTCTGGCCGGAACTGATCCAGCAATGGGAGTTGTCGCCCGAAGAAGTCGCTTACATCAATCTACAGCAGGGATTTTGTTGTGCGGGTTGCGGCAATAATCTGAGAACGATGACGCTGGCCGCGGCAGTGACCAGAGCGTTCGGGTTCGCCGGCAGTTTCAAGGATTTCTGTCGCAAGGATCCCACGATTCGCCAGCTCACTGTGATCGAAATTAATCCCGCCAAAAATCTGTCGGCTTTCCTCCAGGTTCTGCCTAAGCACGCGCTTCATTCCTTCCCGGAGCTCGACATGCAGCGAATGAGCTTTGCGGATTCATCCATCGACATCATCATTCATTCCGACACACTGGAACACGTTCCAGACTCAAAGGCCGCTCTAAAAGAGTCCCTGCGCGTTCTAAAACCAGGCGGCCATTTATTTTATACCGTGCCGATTATTATTGGCCGCCTGACTCGGACACGGCGCGGTTTGCCTCCAAGTTATCACGGAAAACCTGGAGCGAACCGCGATGACTGCGTCGTGCAAACGGAATACGGCGCCGATTTCTGGTGCGAAATTTTCGAGGCCGGATTTGGCGAAGTGAGCCTGACGAGTCTGATCTTCCCCGCATCCGTGGCAATCCACGCAGTCAAAACGTAGGACGAACCTGGGCAAGGGCATTATCGATGAATGTCATTCTGAGCGAAGCGAAGAATCTCAGATCATTTCTGGAGCAACCCTCTGCAAGAATAACCAGAGATGTTTCGCTTCGCTCAACATGACAGCCCGTTTGAGGGATGGCTGCCTACGAAATCAATTCGCTAACGAGGGACTTCTCTTCTTTTAACTCCGCCACTGATGCATCGATTTTCGCGCGGCTAAAATCGTTGATTGGTACTCCCTGCGCGATTTCCCATTTCCCACCGCGCACACGAATCGGGAATGACGAGATCAATCCTTTCTCGACATCATAACTTCCGTCGGAACAAACCGCCACGCTGTGCCAGTCGTTACCCGGAGTGTCATTGGTGAGCGAAAAGACGGTGTCAATGACCGCGTTCGCCGCGGAACCGGCTGACGAAAGTCCTCGTGCTTTGATCACTGCAGCGCCGCGCTGTTGCACAGTGGCAATGAATTCTTCTTTCAACCAGTTTTCGTCTCCGATCACCTCGTTCGCTGGACGATTGTCGATTCGGGCGTTGTAGAAATCCGGATACTGCGTCGAGGAATGATTGCCCCAGATGGTCATGTTTGTGACTGACCCGATGCCTACACCGGCTTTGTGTGCGAGCTGGGCGAGTGCACGGTTTTCGTCCAGACGGGTCATTGCGAACCACCGCTCCTGGGGAATCGCCTTTGCATTATTCATCGCAATCAGGCAATTCGTATTACAAGGATTTCCGACCACGAGCACACGCACGTCGGAGGCAGCGTTCTTCTCGATTGCCTGACCTTGTCCAATGAAAATCTTGCCGTTGATCCCGAGCAAATCTTTCCGCTCCATGCCGGCCTTGCGCGGAACACTTCCGACCAGCAACGCCCAATTAATATCGCGAAAGCCTTCATTGAGATCTGCAGTGGGCACTACCGACTCAAGCAGCGGAAAGGCGCAATCGTGCAATTCCATTACGACGCCATCCAGCGCGCTGAGCGCGTCCGGAATTTCGATCAAATGGAGTATGAGCGGTTGGTCCGGCCCGAACATCTGTCCAGAGGCGATGCGGAACAGAAGTGCGTAACCAATTTGCCCAGCGGCGCCTGTCACGGCGACCTTAATCGGTGTCTTCATGATGCAATTAGCCATAAACGCTTTGGTGAGCAAAGCCAAAGCGCGTGATAGATTAACGATGGTCCATGTATCCGACCCAGCTAAACAAGATCATCAACCTGTTCGAGTCGCTCCCCGAGGATGAGCGGCGTGAGACACTTGTTTCGTACGCGGACAATGCGAAGAAACAGGAGCCGCGCGAGGGCGAGAATTTCGATCTTGTCGATGTGCGAAAAGACGAGGAATGCACGGACACGGTTGGTGTTTATCTGCACGTGGATGAAAACGGCAGGGCGCACATTCGGATGACGCTCGGTCCGGAAGTGCAAACACTTACCCGCTCCATGACGGCGATTCTTTGCAAGGGACTGGAGGGCTCCACGCCGCAGGAAATTTACGATCTTCAGAGTGATTTCGTCAGGCGCATCGTCGGGACAGAGCTGGTGCGGATCCGCAGCCAGACCGTCTATTACGTGCTGACGCGCATTAAAAGCATCTGCAAAGTCTGGCTCGATCGACAACGCATGGCGCAGGTGGCGTAATGAACGCGCGGTCATTCCGAGCCGCGCAGACGGCGAGGAACCTCGCATTCGAAGCTTTGGTCACACGATTTTCGATGCGTGAATTTCTCGGCCTGTGCGAGGTCCCTCGCTTCGCTCGGGATGACGCTGTTAATAGTTCTCGCGTGACGATCGCGTGATTTCGTTTACCGTCCCGGCTGGCGCAGATGCCGCGAAATAACGAGCTTAAAAAAATCCTGCTGATCGGGTCCGGTCCAATCGTAATCGGACAGGGTTGCGAATTTGATTATTCCGGCGTGCAAGCGTGCAAGGCGTTGCGCGAGGAAGGCTATGTGGTCGTGCTGGTGAATTCCAACCCAGCCACCATCATGACCGATCCAGAATTCGCGGATCGCACCTATATCGAGCCGATCACTCCGGAAGTAATCGAGGCGATCATGGAACGTGAAAAACCAGACGCTATTTTGCCAACTCTGGGCGGACAAACTGCGCTTAACGCTGCGATGGAATTGAACCGCAACGGCGCGTTGGCGCGACACGGGGTGAAGTTGATTGGCGCAAACGCCCAGGCGATTGCAAAAGGCGAAGATCGCCAATTGTTTAAGGAAGCGATGTTGCGCATCGGGCTGGACGTGCCGCGCTCAGAAGTGGCGCGTTCTCTCGCGGACCTTGACCGTATCGTCGCTGAAGTTGGAACTTTTCCGCTCGTCATTCGCCCGGCCTTCACTCTGGGCGGAGCCGGCGGTGGGATCGCTTACAATCGTGAGGAGCTCGATGTAATCGCGGCGCGAGGCCTCGATCTGTCGCCGGTCCACGAAGTGCTGATTGAGGAATCGCTGGTCGGATGGAAAGAATTCGAGATGGAAGTGATGCGCGATCGAATGGACAACTGTGTGGTTGTTTGTTCCATCGAGAATTTCGATCCGATGGGTGTGCATACCGGCGACTCGATTACTGTCGCGCCCGTGCAGACCCTTACCGACAAGGAATATCAGATCATGCGCGATGCTGCGTTCGCGGTCATTCGCGAGATCGGTGTGGAGACCGGCGGTTCGAACATTCAGTTTGCGGTGAATCCTGACAACGGCCGGATGGTCGTAATTGAAATGAACCCGCGGGTCTCGCGTTCCAGCGCGCTGGCGTCGAAGGCAACGGGATTTCCGATCGCGAAAATCGCGGCAAAGCTCGCAATCGGTTACACGCTTGATGAAATCAAGAACGATATCACCCGCGAAACGCCGGCATGCTTTGAGCCGACCATCGATTACTGCGTGGTGAAGGTGCCGCGGTTTACGTTCGAAAAATTTCCGCAGGCGGATGCAACGCTCACGACGCGGATGAAAAGCGTCGGCGAAGCAATGGCTATCGGACGGACGTTTAAGGAAGCCTTGCAAAAAGCGCTTCGCAGTCTGGAGATCAAGCGCTTCGGCTTATGCGGCGATGGTGCGAATAAAGATGTCGATGCTGAGACGTTGCGCTTGAAGCTGGCGATCCCGAACGCGGAGCGGATTTTTTATCTAGCCCAGGCGTTTCAAGACGGAATGCCAATCGACGAAGTTTTCGAATTAACGAAGATCGACAGGTGGTTTTTGCGGAATGTGCAGCAGATCGTGGAGGAAGCGAATCGGCTGCGTAGTAGCACAGGCATCTTGCCTGTGGGGCAGGCGGGCGTCTCGCCTGCCGAACGGGAGAATGACTCAAGCGGCCGTGACCCGCAATTTCATCCCGTGGATCGGCACGGGAAAATTCAAAAACACCAGCCCGCCGGCCCCACAGGCAAGATGCCCGTGCCACAACTTCTTCGCGCAAAAAAGCTCGGTTTTTCAGATCGACAACTGGCGGTAGCGAACGGAGTCAGCGCAACTGAAATCCGTACCAAGCGGCAGTCGTCAGGCGTCCTGCCTACCTATCGGCTCGTCGATACATGCGCGGCGGAGTTTGAAGCGTACACGCCTTATTACTACTCGACGTATGGCGATGAGAACGAGCGGCGCGAGAGCGGCAAACGCAGGATTATGATCCTTGGCGGCGGCCCGAACCGGATCGGCCAGGGAATCGAATTCGACTATTGCTGCGTGCACGCGGCCTTTGCTCTGCGCGAGCTCGGATTTGAAACCATCATGGTCAACTCCAATCCAGAAACGGTCTCCACGGATTACGACACGAGCGACAAACTTTACTTCGAGCCGCTCACGCTCGAAGATGTGCTCAACATTTATGATCAGGAGAAACCAGAGGGCGTATTCGTTCAGTTTGGCGGTCAAACACCGCTGAATTTGGCGGACGGATTGAAGGCGGCAGGCGTACCCATTCTTGGCACTCAGCCCGAAAGCATTGAGACCGCAGAAGACCGACGCTTGTTCGCGGCCATGCTCGACAAGCTTGGTCTGCGCCAAACCCCAAATGGATCGGCCACGAGCACCGAAGACGCCGTCGCGATAGCCAGGAAAATTGGCTATCCAGCACTTGTTAGGCCGAGCTTCGTTCTCGGCGGGCGCGCCATGGAGCTTGTCTATAATGAGGAGGATCTTCGGCGTTATATGGCCAGCGCCATTGAGGTAACGCCTGATCGTCCAGTGCTGATCGATCGTTTTCTTGAAGATGCGATTGAGGTCGATGTCGATTGCATTTCGGACGGCGAAGCGACCGTGATCGGTGCAATCATGGAGCACATCGAGGAGGCGGGCATTCACAGCGGTGACAGTGCATGCGTCATTCCGACATTCTCGTTGTCGCAAGAAGTTCTGGACGAGATTTCCGCCGCCACAAGGGCGATGGCGCGCGAGTTGAATGTGCGAGGCCTGATGAATGTGCAATTCGCCGTGAAGGGCGACAACGTTTACGTGCTGGAAGTGAATCCGCGGGCGTCGCGCACGGTTCCCTTCGTCAGCAAGGCAATTGGTGTCCCGCTTGCAAAACTCGCTGCCAAAGTGATGACCGGAAAATCATTGTGCGAGCTCGGGTTCACAGAGGAAATCGTGCCGAAACATTTCTCGGTGAAAGAAGCGGTGTTCCCCTTTCTGCGCTACGAAGGCCTGGATATCTCGCTCGGGCCGGAGATGAAATCGACCGGCGAAGTGATGGGCATCGATGTCGATCTCGGCCTCGCCTATGCAAAATCGCAGATGGCCGCACCGCCGCCACTGCCGAAAAGCGGAAAAGTGTTCATCAGCGTCAAGGACACTGATAAGGAAGCGGTGATCCCGGTCGCGCGCGAGTTTGTGAAACTCGGCTTTGAAATCATTTCCACGAGCGGGACTGCAGACGCGCTGACAAAGGCGAAAATCAAAGTGACCAAGGTCTTCAAGATTCACGAAGGACGCCCAAATGTCCTCGACCGCATCAAGAATGGCGACATCAACTTCATCATCAACACGCCTAGCGGGAAAATTCCGCGCGAGCACGAAGTGGTCATTCGCAATGCGGCGCTAGCGGCGAAAATTCCGATCATGACGACGGTGCGCGCCGCGCTGGCGAGCGCGAACGGAATCCGATCACTGCAAAAACGCAAGGTTCAGGTGCGCAGTTTACAGGAATACCATACGTGAATGACGAAATCTGAATGACCAATGACGAAAAAAATCCGAACGATCGAAATGACAAATGCCCAACGTTCGATTCTGTCATTCCGAGCGAAGTCGAGGGATCTCTGATTTATCATTAAGAGATACCTCGACTCCGCTCGACATAACATCCCATTGGTGCCATTTGTCAGCATGAAATTATCGGTCCTCCTTGCCGTACTGTTAAGCGCTGTGGTCTTTGCCGCCGAAGAAAAGAAAGAAGCTTCTCCTATGAGTACCTCAAACGAAGTTGCCGTTATCAAAACTAACGAAGGTGAAATGATCGTGCAGTTTTGGACTGATGCCGCGCCAAACACGATCGAGAATTTTAAGAAACTGGCGCGTCAAGGCTTCTACGACGGCACAATCTTCCACCGGATCGTCAAGGGGTTCATGATCCAGGGCGGCGACCCGAACTCAAAAGACCCGACAAAAGAGAGCACTTACGGAGCAGGCGATCCTGGTTACAAAATCAAGGCCGAGTTTAACAATCATTCCCACGATCGTGGTGTCATCTCGATGGCGCGCGGGCCCGATCCCGACTCAGCCGGTTCGCAATTCTTCATCTGCCTCGCGCCCGTTCGGCGGCTTGATGGGCAATACACGACGTTCGGCAAATTGATCAAAGGCGAAGACGTGCTGGACAAAATCGGCGACACGCCGGTCGAGCGAAATGCACAAGGCGAAATGAGCAAGCCGACGAAACGGATCGTGATCGAAAGCGTGAAAATCGTGCCGGCGAATTCGGTGAAGTAATGAATTATTGTAGTCGCCTCGCTCTGTGAAGCGCGGCACTGATTTGATAAACACCAGCGCGCCGCGCCGCCCGGAGGCCGGCGGCTACAGCGCCAGGAATCAATTTCTCAGCAATGACAGACGGTTCGAAAACAAAGATTGCGCTTATTCAGATGCGATGCGGCCCAGAGCCGGAGAAGAATTTCTCGCGAGCAATTGAATTCATCCGCGAGGCAACAGGTAAAGGCGGGCAAATCGTTTGTTTACCGGAGCTTTTTCGGTCGCAATACTTTTGTCAGACAGAAGATCACAAGAATTTCGATCTGGCTGAGGAAATTCCGGGCAAATCAACATCGACATTGGGAGAAGTAGCCCGAGAAACTGGGACGGTAATCATTGCCTCACTTTTCGAGAAACGCAGCGCCGGTCTCTATCACAACACGGCGGCAATCATTGACGCGAATGGAAAATTGCTAGGCAAGTACCGGAAAATGCATATCCCGGACGACCCGCTGTATCACGAGAAATTTTATTTCGCACCAGGCGATCTCGGATTTCAGGCGTGGCCAACAGCACGCGGCAAGATTGGAGTCTGCGTTTGCTGGGACCAATGGTACCCGGAAGCCGCGCGCCTGACGGCGTTGCACGGGGCAGAAATTATTTTTTATCCCACAGCGATCGGTTGGCACCCTTCGGAAAAGAAGGAGTTTGGCGCAGTGCAACATGCCGCCTGGGAAACAATCCAGCGCAGCCACGCAATCGCGAATGGCTGCTACGTCGCAGTCCCAAACCGAGTAGGCCATGAAGCGCCTGCGGGTGGAGATGGGATTGAATTTTGGGGACAAAGTTTCGTTTGCGGACCAGACGGCGAAATCATCGCTAAAGGTTCCATCGATCAAGAAGAGATCGTGATGGCTGATGTGGAATGGGACCGCGTGAACGAACAGCGCACGCACTGGCCATTTTTGCGGGATCGACGCGTCGATGCTTACGGCGGTCTTGGTCAGCGGATGATAGACTGATTTCTCGAAGCGTTTGGTGCGCGTCAGCTAAGGACCAAAAGCCTGAAACACCTGTCTCGGATTTGAGCGTTGTGCTAATACGGTAGCGATGACGACGGGAGTTCCTCGGCGCACACGCCGGCCATGGTATCGGCCCTCGTTGACGGTGCAGATCATGATCGGGTTAGTTGTCGGCGGTGCGATCGGGTGGCTAAGGCCCGATTGGGGGAACGCGGTTTATTTTCTGCGCGACATCTTCATTAACCTGATCAAATCCATCATCGCGCCCCTGGTTTTCTCGACCGTCGTGGTTGGAATCGCAGGCGCAGGTGCATTGCGAAAAGTAGGGCGGATGGGCGTGAAAGCGCTCGTCTATTTCGAGATCGTTACTACAGCAGCGTTATTCATTGGCCTGGCTGTAGTTAATTTCACAAAGCCTGGCGCAGGTGTAACTCTCGCCGTTACCGGCACCGATGTAATCAAGACAATCGAGCAAAGTCACCCAAAGACTCTGGTCGAAACGATCGTCCATGCATTCCCCTCAAGCGTGATTGAAGCAATGGTGCGCGGTGACGTTTTGCAAATCGTCATGTTTAGCGTGCTGTTTGCGCTCGCGGTATCAGCGATTGGCGAAAAAGGGAAACCAATCATCCGGGCGATGGATAGCCTCGCCCAGGTTATGTTCAAGTTCACGAATTACGTGATGCTGTTCGCACCAATCGGCGTAGGCGCGGCGATGGCCCACACGATTGGCACCCAGGGTCCGAGTGTCCTGGTGAATCTGGGCAAATTGATCGGCTCGCTTTACCTCGCACTCGTGATTTTCATCCTGTCGATCTTCGGATTGGTGATTTGGATCGCGCGGATTCCGGCGCTGCAATTCGTCAGGGCTGTGCGGGAGCCTGCGGCAGTCGCATTCGCGACCACGAGCAGCGAATCGGCGTTGCCAAAGGCGATGGAATCGATGGAACGTTTCGGCGTGCCGCCGCACATTGTTGGGTTTGTGATGCCGACCGGCTACTCGTTTAACCTCACCGGATCGACATTATACCTGGCGATGGCCTCGGTATTTGTAGCGCAAGCAGCCGAGACGACAATGGGATGGCACATGTCGTTAGGCCAACAGATTACGATGATGTTAACGTTGATGCTGACTTCCAAAGGCGTAGCCGGCGTGCCCCGGTCATCGCTTGTCATTTTACTGGCGGCATTGAATTCGTTTGTGCCGTCAGGACTGGGACCGATCGGGGTGGCGATTATTTTCGGCGTAGATGAATTGATGGATATGGGTCGCACCTGCGTGAATGTGATCGGCAATTGTCTGGCGACGGTGGTTGTCGCACGCTGGGAAAAAGAATTCGATGAAAGCCGCGCTCGTGTTTTTGGAACAGCGGCGGAAGCGGAGTTGGATTTTAAATCTGGCGACGTTGCCTTCGCTGACGCAGTCGCCCAAGGCGATTAAGGGAAACACCTGATCGGAGGACTATCCGCCGGTCCGCTCGCCATGATTGCTCCCGGGTTGCGGCAGAAATCAACACAGATTGTCAGGCGAAAGGATTATTGACATTCGAGTGCCCCCATCCCAAGTTCCTGATCCTTTCACCCACCAAATCTATGAAAAAAATCATCGCAGCATTCCTAATATTTTCTTCCATTGGTTTGAGCGTCATAGCACTTGGCGTCGGCGGCTCGGCGACGACTCGACCGAACGCTAACGCTGATGCCTTCAATCCAGGTCCGGACGTGGACAGATCGAGCGCGATTGTCCAACTCAAAGGCGATCCGCTGAGTACTCATTCCATTACGAAACCAGCGGCTGGCAAGAAAATCGATTTTAAGAATAATAACGTGAGATCGTACCGCGCGCAGTTATCTGCCGGACGCAACGAGTTCAAAAGATGGCTGCGAGCCAATGCGCCGAGGGCAAGAGTAACTAGTGAGTATGATATCTCACTCAACGCAGTCGCCGTTGAGCTTAATGGGACGCCACTGCAGACGATCGCAGCCGCCCCGATGGTAGAGCGGGCCGAGTACAACGCCCTTTATCACCCTACCCTGAGCGAGAGTTATAAGATCATTAATGCGATGGATGCTTGGAATGCCGCCGGTGGCAGATCGGTTGCAGGGGCTGGCATCAAAATTGGAGACATCGACTCAGGGATCGACGAGACGCATCCGTTCTTCGACCCGACTGGTTTTACCTACCCAGCTGGCTTCCCCAAGTGCGATGCAGCAGACAGCAATTCGCACCACCAAGACCAGGACTGTAATTACGTCTCGCCAAAGGTCATTGTCGCCAAGGTCTTCTATAACAAGGCCCACCAACAGGCCCTGGATGCTCAGGCCATCCAAGACCACGGGACGCATACCGCGGGGATTGCAGCCGGCGTCACCGGCCAGACTGCCGTCGTCAACGGCGTGAATATCGATGACATGTCTGGCATCGCGCCGGGCGCATGGCTGGGTAACTACAATGTCTTTCCTGGCGCTGTTGATAACGCCCGCAGTGAAGACATTCTCAACGCCGTCGATGCCGCCATCGCTGACGGAATGGATGTTCTCAATCTTTCGCTCGGCGGCGGCTACCATGGTAATAATGACCTGCTTGCGAACGGACTCGACAACGCTGTGGATGCAGGGGTAGTGGTAGCCGTTGCAGCTGGTAACAGCGGACCAGGGGCAGGCACCCTGGAGTCGCCTGGCCGCGCGCGTAAAGTCATTACAGTCGGCGCTAGTACAAACCAGCATTTCGTTGGCCAACCGTTCACCTATCCGGCAGGCGGTGGAACAACGATCGGTGCAGCTGTGGGTGACTTCCCGCCGCTGCCTGGCGCGTCCTTTGATCTATTCGACACCCACTCCAATGGTTGCACCAGTGTTGACCCGGGTGCCTCGGGTAAGCTAGCAATCATCGACCGAGGCGTATGCACATTTAGTCAGAAGGTCGCGAACGCTAAAGCGGCCGGCGCAGTTGGCGTAGTCGTAGTCAACAACGTCGCCGGGGACCCCACTGCAATGGGTAGGACCGCCGGCTTCGACGATAATCTGCCCGCGGTCATGATCGGCATAAATGAAGGGGCCGCGCTGCGCGCATCCGGTGCGACAACAGCTTCAGCCGACGCGACGTTCCAGGAGTTCATCACTCCCAATAAGGACATCTTGGCTGGTTTCAGCAGCCAGGGACCGACAGGAGTGGACTTCGCTGTCAAGCCAGACCTAACGTCAGTCGGCGTCAATGTCCTTAGCTCGATCACATGCGTGGGCAAACCTGAAACCTGCCCGGGCGACGGAACTGGTTGGGCCTTCTTCAGCGGGACGTCGATGTCAACGCCACATATTGCAGGGTCGGCAGCCGTGCTGTTGAACCTTAATCCGTCGTGGTCACCGGCGCAGATTAAGTCAGCGCTCGTCAATCATGCCGAGTTGGTAGTCAAGGATGCCCGGACCGGCTTGCACGATATCGGCCCGACGGCACAAGGCGCCGGGCGTGAAAATCTCTCGGTCGCAGCGGACGCGACGAGTTGGATGGATCCCGTCTCGGCAAGTTTCGGCCGCGTGACGCTTGGCCATCCAACGTCGGTGACGATTACACTGTCCAACCCGAGTGGCACTGACGAAACGTTTAGCGTCTCTGTTACGAAATTTACGCCGGACACCTTCGGCGGAACGGTCCCGAGCATCTATGATGCTGGGACCTTGAGCGCAGGCGATGATCGTGTCACTGTGCCCGCTAGTGTAACGGTGCCAGCCAATGGTTCGACCACGATGACAGTCACCGTCAATGGGGGTCACGGATCGGGCGAGGTAATTCAAGGTTGGATTAACCTCGATGGTCCGGGCTCCAACGATCTGCACTTAGCGTATTACGCCATCGTTGGCCACTAGGCCTGCGAAATAGTTCTACAAAACAGGGACGCGAATGAAATTGCGTCCCTGTTTTTTTTCCAAGGAGTCCCGTCAAATATTTGCAGCGTTCGCATCATGAAGCATCGACAAAACTGAATTGTTGCAGCTAAGATTCGTGAGTCATGCCACCTTTGCACACACTCACGGGAGCAATTTATCTGACGCAGATTTTAGGCTCCGCCTTTCTCTCGATTCTTTTTCTTCAATCAGGGATTGATAAAATTATCGATTACCGCAGTAACCTCGAATGGCTCAAGGGACATTTTGCCAAGAGCCCACTGGCCGGAGTTGTGCCCATTCTATTAGCGGCGATCACGCTACTTGAAGTTGCAGCCGGAGCACTAAGCGCGATTGGATGCCTGATGCTAATCGTTTCGCGAGAAACGACCATCGGCTTCTACGGCGCCGTCAGTTCAGCAGTTGTCCTCATTGCGCTGTTCTTCGGACAACGCATGGCAAAGGATTACGCGGGTGCGGCCGTGCTTGTTCCGTACTTCTTGCTGACGCTGGTCACAATTTACCTGCTCGCTCAATGACACATTAGCGACCCGGGCCTATTTCTTGCCGATCTTTGGCGGCAAAAGCCAAAGAAGCTTTGCTTCCTCAGATTCGGGATCAACATCCACAAGCGCCACGCCAGCTTTGGAAAGTTTGAGTGACGCCCCAGTCAAACCTGCAATGACATTGGTGAAGTCCGGTTCGTGGCCAACCAGCATCAGAACATTTGCTCGATGCCGCTTCACCACAGTTCGCAATTTGCTTCTCCCAAATCCCGGTGCGAGCGATTCATCCTTGCGCACCTTCGCTTTGAGATAGTCGGCCGCGATTTCGGCGGTCTGGGCCGCCCTGGGCAATGGGCTGGTCACGATTAAGTCGGGCCGCACTTTCAGGCGGTCTAGAAATTTCGCTACGTCGCGCATTTCTCTTTTTCCGCGCTTGGTCAACGGGCGTTCGTCATCGGGTTTTTTCCAACCCGGCCAGTCCGCTTCACCGTGTCTGAGAAAATAGAGTTTCATGGTAATGGAGTTAAAAAGTTAAGACGTTACAAAGTTAAAAGGAAGAAAGCAGTTGATGATGGTCCATTTTAACTTTGTAACTCTTTTAACGTTTTTAACTGCTTTAAAGAATCTGCCACTTCGGTCGTCGTGTGCATGAGTCAATTTGCCAGAGTCGAACTCCACCCAGAAACACATTCCGGTTATGTCCAAGCTCAATTCCCTTAGGGATTTCGTTCAATGCTTTGGCATTTCCACCACCGAGCACGACATAATCGGCAATGAGTGATTTCTTTAATTGTACTAGGGCGTGCTGAACATCGCGCTGCCAGGTTTTCTCTCCGAACCGTGCCTGGCCGGCCTTGCCAAGGTATTCCTCAATGATGCTTCCGTTGCGATAAGGCAAGTCGCCTAATTCGAGAGGAAGGACATAATTGTCCCAAACCAGAGCCGAGCCAAGTCCTGTACCGAGTCCGAGAAAGAGCATCCGGCGACCGTGGTAGCTACCGAGCGCCTGCATGGCTGCGTCATTCATTATGCGCACTGGTCCGCCCAATGCTTTCTTGAAATCGAATCCCACCCAGCCTTTACCCAGATGTTTAGGCTCGCTCAGAATCCTTCCCTCTCGCACCGGCGAAGGAAACCCGATCGAAATGGCTTCAAATTCCCAATCCGAGACTAAAGGCTTGATTTGGGCGACCATCGCGCGCGGCGTCAATTTGGCTCCCGATTTGAACTTTCTCCTCTCCGCGCGAGAGATCATTAGCTTCACGTTTGAGCCGCCAACGTCTATGACCAGAACTTTTTTCTTCAAGGTTGCTTTCGAGTTGCAGCTGGCTTCGGTGATGCCGATACAGTCATGTCCGATGGCACAGCCTTCTCACTGCTTTCGGTATCAGGACTCGTCGCGACGGAGGGATCCGTGGCCACGGTAATCGGAGTTAATTTGTCCGCGCGCAATTTCTTCTTGGAGCCCGTCATTTTTTTTGCACGCTCGCGGGAGACTTCGCGGAAATGCCATTGAGCCTGGGCACTCTGTTCCGGCCCCTCAGGTTTCAACCGCCGATAGGTTCCATCGGGCTGCAATTCTCGCGCTTTGACACGATCGTGCAGAAAACTCGGAAGCACCTCGTTGATGATCTGATCGCGCAATGCAGGGTTTTCGACGGGGAACGCCAGTTCAATGCGCCGGAAAAAATTTCGCGGCATCCAATCCGCGCTGGAAAGAAACACTCTGGGCTGGCCGGCATTCTCAAAATAAAAAATCCGGCTGTGCTCTAAGAAGCGGCCGACGATGCTAATGACACGGATATTCTCGCTCAAGCCGGACATTTTTGGCCGCAAGCAACAGATGCCACGAACAATCAAATCGATCGTCACATCTGCACACGAAGCTTCATACAGTTTCTCGATGATCTCCTGATCGACGAGCGCGTTCAATTTCGCAACGATCCGGGCTGGTTTGCCCGCCCGGGCGTGGTCGCGCTCGCGCTCAATCAATCCGATAAGGCGGCTGTGCATATCAAACGGCGCCACCATCAGTTTTTTCAGGCCGGGATAGCCGGCGAGGCCAGTCAGTGTGTTGAAAACGATTGCTACTTCCTCGGTCAATTTCGGTTCACTGGTGAGCAAACTAAAATCCGTGTAGATCCGGGCGGTGCGCGAGTGATAATTGCCGGTGCCCAGGTGGACGTAGCGCCGGAGTTGATCCGCGTCGCGGCGAACGATCAGCAGTGCCTTGCAATGCGTTTTTAGGCCGACCACCCCATAGATGACATGCGCGCCGGCTTCCTCCAGACGGCGGGCCCATCGGATATTGCTCGCCTCGTCAAAGCGCGCGCGCAGCTCAACAATAGCAGTGATTTGTTTCCCGGCATTGGCTGCTTCGATAAGGGCTTCCACAATTGGCGAATCACCACTTGTGCGGTACAACGTGATTTTGATCGCCAGCACCTGTGAGTCGCACGCCGCGGCCTCGATCCACTCAACTATTTGATCGAAGCTGTCGTAAGGATGATGAAGCAGCACATCCTGGCGTCGCAAGACCTCAAAAAAATCAACGTGCGGCGGAAGCGCCGGATCGCGAGCAGGCTGAAATGGTCGGTCCTTCAGCTTGGCAAACGCATCGTTGGTCACGAGCGGCATCAGATGCGTCATCGTAAGCGGGCCGTCGAGTTTGTAAGCATCAGCCTCGGTCAAGTCGAAGAACCTCAGCAGCAATTCCAAAACATCCTTTGGACAATCCGCTTCCACTTCCAGCCGGACAGCTTTACCTCGACTTGAGCGCCGCAGCTCCTGTTCGATGCTGCGCAGCAGGTTTTCCGCTTCTTCCTCGTCGATATACAGATCGCTATTGCGCGTGACTCGAAACGCGTGAACCTCATCCAGGATCAAGCCGGGAAACAGTTCTCCGATGTGCTGTTTGATAAGAGAGGCGAGGTAAATGTACTCCCATGGCTCGTCGGCGCTCTTGCCGCGTGGCAGGAGAATCAGACGCGACACCGCTCTGGGCACCTGCACAATGGCGTGTAGCGGTTCGCCGCCTCGTTGCAATTTTGCCTGCACCAGCAAGTTATGGCTTCGGTTCAAAAGATGGGGGAAGGGATGGCTGGCGTCCACCGCAAGCGGAGTCAGCATTGGAAGAACTTCCTGCTGAAAATAACGATGCGCCCATGCGGCGCGTTTTGGCGTCAGTTCTGCCATTTCGCGCACGTAAATCCCGTTCTTCGCAAGTTCGGGCAGCAATTCATTTTTCCACAGCGCGCATTGCGTCGCCACAAGCCGGCGCACGGTTTTCTGGATACGATCGAATGTATCGGTCGGACTTAGACCGTCCGGCCCGATATCGCTCGTTTCACTTTTGATTTGCTGCTTGATCCCGGCTACCCGAATCTCGAAAAACTCATCGAGGTTAGAGCTAAAGATCGTAAGAAACTTCACTCGCTCGATAAGCGGCTGGGTGGGGTCCTGGGCTTCCTCGAGAACTCGCCGGTTAAACTCAAGCCAGCTCAGTTCGCGGTTGATAAAATTTCCAGGATCCAAAAGATGCGCTTCCTGGGGACCATCCTTCTGGAGCACCTCCATCCTGGCAGGAGGCTCCTGGGCAACACTAGTTTTGGCGGCCGCTGTAGGCATCATTCAAGCAACCACTGCTTGGAAGACTAGGCAAGACCAGCTGCGTCCGCCAATGGTCCCTCACGTTGCGGCAGCGAGAGATGGATGCCGGATATCCTCAGCAGCGGCCGCGTAAACTGCGTCTTCGGCAATGTTGGTAGCGTGATCGCCGACACGCTCCAGGCAGCGGCCAATAAAAATCAGATTCAAGTAACCGCGCAATTGATCCGGATCCTGCGCCATCCGATCAACTAGCTTGTGGCTGGCCGCGCGGTTCAGGTCATCCAGTTTTTGGTCACGCGGAACGACTGCACGCCCAAGCTCGACGTCCTCGCGCGCGAAGGCATCCACACTGTCTTTAAACATCGACACCGCGTGGTCGTACATTGGGCGGATCAACTCGACTTCGGGCAGCGGCGGATGCCGGTTCAGCTTCCGCGCGCGCCGCGCGATTGTAGTCGCCTGATCGGCCATGCGCTCCAGATTGGATGACAGTTTCATTGCTGAAACGACGCGGCGCAGATCGGACGCAACGGGCTGAAAGCGCAATAGAATATCCACGCCGTCCTTATCGATTTGTTTTTCGAGCTGATCGATCTCCTCGTCATCGGCAATTGCGTTTGCACAAAGATCGTCATTGCGATCGACCAGGCCTTTCATGGCTCGCTCCAGGCTGCGCTCAGTCAGTCCAGCCATCATGAGCACGTTGTTGCGCAACGCTGCCAAGGATTCATCAAATGTTCCTAGAATGTGTCTTGCCGCGATCATTGCCTATCAATCCTTAATCGTTTCTTGTTGTTATGTTGCTCTTGCTGCTATTCGCGGCGCACCTGGCATCGCGTGTTGTCGTGGACTTATCCAAATCGACCCGTGATATAATCCTCCGTCTGTTTCTCGGTTGGATTTGTGAAAATCTTGGTTGTCGGTCCAAACTCGATCAGCCGGCCGAGGTACATGAAGGCCGTGTAATCCGAAATACGGCCGGCTTGCTGCATATTGTGCGTCACTGTTACAATGGTGTATTTCGCTTTTAGTTCGTGGATCAGTTCCTCGATTTTCGCCGTGGCAATCGGATCCAGCGCCGAACAAGGCTCATCCATCAAGATCACTTCCGGTTCCACGGCGAGCGCGCGCGCGATGCAGAGCCTCTGTTGCTGGCCACCCGAAAGACTGGTGCCTGGCTTGTGTAAATCGTCTTTGACCTCATCCCACAAAGCAGCCATACGCAGGGATTTTTCGAGACGTTCATTGAGAAATTTCTGATTGCGTACTCCATTCAAGCGCAAGCCAATGACGACGTTTTCGCCGATCGTCATCGTTGGGAACGGATTCGATTTCTGAAAAATCATGCCGACGCGACGCCGAACAATCGCCGGATCGGTCGTACTCGAATAGAGATCATCGCCATTCAGCAGGACGGTGCCTTCCATACGCGTCCTTGGTGTCAGCTCGTGCATGCGGTTGAGAGCGCGGAGAAAAGTCGATTTTCCGCAACCGCTTGGTCCGATGATCGCAGTGACGGCGTTCGAAGCGACGCCAAGGGTCACATTATCGATGGCGCGCTTCTCGCCATACCAGATCGAGAGATTTTTCACTTCGAACGTGCATGCCGCTGGAGTCTCCGCTTCGGGCGGGGGTGCGGTCCCCTGTTCCATACGCTCCATAACGGTTCGTTCGGGTGTTTCCATAACTAGATGGTCCATTTGCGAAAGCCTTAGACGACCGACGCCGTATGTCCTCGAGTCAAAATTCTAACCAATATATTAACGCAAAAAACACCGGTGACGAGCACCAGCGCGCCAGCCCAAGCCTGGCGATGCCAATCGTCATACGGAGAAATGGCATAGGTAAAAATCTGCAAAGGAAGCGCGGCGATGGGCTGGCTGAGGCTGTGATTCCAAAAACGATTACCGAAAGCGGTGAAAAGAAGCGGCGCTGTTTCGCCGCCCACACGAGCGAGAGCAAGGAGAATCCCGGTGATGATTCCCTTGGATGCAGTCTTCATCACGATATGGACGATTGTTTTCCAACGGCTGACGCCAAGCGCGAGCGCGGCTTCACGGTATCCATTTGGTACAAGAAGAATAACTTCCTCCGTCGTGCGCAGGATTAGCGGAATCATGATCAGGCCCAATGCGAGGCCACCAGCATAGGTTGAGAAGCCTTTGAAGCGCAGCACCACCATACCGTAGACCACAACGCCCCACGTGATCGATGGAACGCCGTTGAGGACGTCGGCCAGGAAGCGGAGAACGGAGTTGATCCGCGCCGATCCGTATTCCGCCAGGTAAACTCCACCCAACACGCCGATCGGTATCCCGATTGCGCCGGCAAGAGCCAGCAATTCAAGCGAGCCGACGATTGCATTCGCCATTCCACCGCCCACCGCTCCAACCGGTGCTGGCAGTTTCGTAAAAAAGTCCCAGTTCAACGAGCTGGCACCGTTGACGACAAGATGAAAGAACACCAGACCCAGCGGGGCGATCACAAGGACTGCGGAAATAAACGCGATTGCTGACGCCAGCGCGCTTTTGATTTTGCGCCACGTGTAGTTGCCTGACCGTTTCGTCTTCATGGCTACTGCACTGCGCGTGTGGCTGATGTGGTGGCGATCGTCCGCAACAGCAATTGGGCGAGAAGGTTCACCAAAATTGTTATTCCAAAAAGGACCAGCCCAATTTCGAACAACGCCTGAAGATACATATCGGTCGTCGCTTCGGTGAATTCATTGGCGAGCACACTGGCTAGAGTATATCCCGGCTTAAAGAGCGATGCGGCGATCTGCGGTGTATTGCCGATCACCATCGTTACGGCCATCGTTTCGCCAAGGGCGCGTCCTAAGCCAAGAATTACTGCGCCGAACAACCCTTTCTTGGCATAACTTAGTACCGCGATTCGGGTTGCCTCCCAGCGGGTCGCGCCGAGACCGTAAGCGGCTTCCCGTTGCAAATCCGGTACACTGCGCAAAATCTCGCGCGAGACCGAAGTGATAATCGGCAGAATCATCACCGCGATAATAATACCGCCTGCGAGCATGCATGGCCCGTAGATCGGGCCACTGAAAAACGGCGTCCAACCGAACAAACGCTTGAGCCATGGGAAGGGATAATCGCGCAACCACGGAATCATCACGAAAATGCCCCAGAGCCCGAGGATGACACTGGGAATCGCCGCCAGCATTTCGATCAACGACGTAAGGGGCTGCCGAATCCAGAGAGGAGCAAGCTCAGTCAGATACGCTGCCGTTGCGATGCCCAATGGAACCGCAATCAACAGCGCGATGAGCGAAGAAACCAGCGTTCCGTAAATGAAGGGCAGCGCGCCGAATTGCTCCGCGACTGGGTCCCAGGTTGATGTGACGAGGAAATGAAAACCGAATTTCTTGATAGCGACCGAAGACCCAATCCAGAGCTGCCAACCAATCAGGATAATCAGCACTACCACGGCCAGTGCCATCGCGAGCGTAAGCCACTCGAATGCCTTATCGCCAAAGCGGGATGGAGACGCCATGCGCGCTTGGACAGAGCGCTCTTCCCCCGCTATCGATGCGGCCACAGCCATAAAAACTTAATACTTTGATTAGCAGCGGCAGGCCGCTGCGGTACACCCCTCGGTTACATCTTAATTTCGTCGATTCGTTTGAGAACGCGCTGCTGAAGGCTGTCGGGCAATGGCGCATACTGCAGATCCGTCGCCATTTTCTCGCCGTCCTTCGCAGCCCACCTTAAGAACTCAACGAGCTTCTTACCTTTCGCCGCATCTTTTTGCTGCTCGTACACTAATAACCACGTCGCGCCGCAGATCGGATAAGCATCCGCTCCTGGAGCGTTGGTGATTGAAAAACGGAAGTCATCTGGAATATCCGCCGTCCCCAGCGCCGCGGTAATAGATTCGAGCGACGGCTTTACAAACTTCCCAGAAGCATTTTTCACCTCTGCGTAAGGCATTTTATTTTGGACCGCGTATATCAATTCCACATATCCGAGCGCACCCGGGGTTTGTTTGATCTGCCCGGCAACGCCTTCATTGCCCTTGCCGCCAATACCCGTGGGCCAATTTACAGAAGTGTTCGTCCCGACCTTGCTTTTCCATTCGGAACTGATTTTACTCAGATAGTCGGTCCAAATGTAGGTCGTCCCGCTACCATCCGAACGATGCACGACTACGATCTCCTGATCCGGCAAGCTAACTCCAGGGTTGAGCGCGGCGATTTTTGCGTCATTCCATTTTTTGATTTGGCCGAGAAAAATCCCGGCAATCGCGTCCGCATCAAGCTTCAACGCCGGGTTTCCGGGCAAATTGTAAGCGACCACATCCGCGCCAGCGACTGTCGGGATATGCAGAATTTTCCCAGGTGCCTTGGCCAAGTTGTCGTCGCTCATAGGGCCATCGGACGCACCAAAATCAACTGTTTGCGCGAGAATTTGCTTTTGGCCTCCGCCTGATCCGATGGATTGATAATTAAACCGGACCGAGGGATCGACTTTCGCGTACTCATCGAACCATTTTGAATAGATGGGATACGGAAAAGTCGCGCCTGCGCCATTAATCATCATCTGAGCTGAGGCGGTCACGCTGACGCCGGCTAATAGTACCGTTGCTAGGAGTTTGTGGGTAAAAGTGCGAGATTTCATAGACCACTCAGCCTGCCGTAGCGCGCTCGGGAGCGTCAAAATTTTTAATGTTACTTTTGTGTGACAGGAGGCTTCGCAGTCGTTAAATCGTTGACGCGTTGAACCGTTAAAGCGGATGCGTCTTCTCGCTCTCGTGCTTTGGAGCCCGTACCGCTTCAGCGCTGCGACGCTTTAACGTTCTAACCCGCCGGACGCAGCGGCAGCACTACTCGAATTGTGGTTCCACGTCCCAGCTCACTCTCAGCTTCCACGCGCCCACCGTGCAATTGGGCAATATGTTTCACAATCGCCAACCCCAAGCCGGTGCCTCCCAGTTCGCGGCTGCGAGCCTTATCAGCGCGATAAAAGCGCTCAAAAATTCGCGGCAAATGCTCTTTGCCGATCCCAACTCCGTTATCAGTCACGCTTAATACCATGTCGGAGCCGCGACGTGTCGCCCGCAGATGAATCTGGCCGTTCTCGGGTGAAAATTTAACTGCATTGTCCAGCAGATTATAGAGCACCTCCTCCAGGCGCGTTCCGTCAACGCGAAGCGTCAACGCCTCCGGCGGCAAATCGACAATCACCTTCAGATTTTTCGCGACTAGTCTTTCCTTCCAATCACGGATGAGATTATTGAACAACTCATCGACCCGCACGTCGCTGAGCTCCAGCGTAGCCTGAGACGACTCCAATTGAGCAAGGCTTAGCAGGTCATCAACCAGCCGCTGGAGTCGTTTGGAATGCCGGTCCATGATCGAAAGGATGCGTGTGAGTTCCTCCCGTGAGGTCTGCGGCTCATCAAACAATACCTCGAGGTAGCCGCGTAAAA